>CAYNVY010000029.1:16537-19465 GCA_964400745.1 uncultured Enterobacteriaceae bacterium
GCGCGATCAACGTGACGGCGACCGCTGGGTCGATCAGCGACAACACGGCGGCTGAAGGTTCGGGGAACGAGAACATGGCGGGCACGACGGTGACGCTGTCTGCGGCCACGGGGATTGGAGCGAACACGGTCGCTGGAGATGTTGATACGACGGCGACAACGCTCATCTCGAGCAGTGGCACGGGCGGTATCTTCATTGCTGAGACGAACGGGGTGGCGCTGGGGACGACGGCGACGACGACGAGCGGTGACATTGCGATCACGGCGGGTGGGGCGATGACCACCAGCGGCAACATCAGCGCTAAAGGGGATGTACTACTTCAAGCTCTTGGCACAACCTCCGACATCACCATATCTAATAACATAGCCGGCACAGGTGTAGCCGGCAAGACGATCACCCTGCAAGCGCCCAGAAATGTCATTTTCAACTCCAGCGCAGATATTTCAACGACCAATGCTTTGATCGTCGTATTGAACTCCGACCGCGACGCGACTTTGGGCGGCGCAATTCAGCTTGGTTCTGGAACGGTCATCAACAGCAACGGCGGCAGTATCACGCTAGGCGGCGGGAGTTCGCCGTCGACGACAGCAGCCATCGGACAGGGTTCGCTGGTAGAGGGCATATTGATCAACGGCGCCCAACTCCAATCGGGGACGGGCGCTATTGTACTTAGTGGCACGGGACTGGGATCTTCCGTTGCTGCTCACGGGATTCGTATTGCCAACAGCGGAGTGGTACAAAGCTCCAGCGGCAGCATCACGTTGACGGGCATAGGCGGCGGGGCGACGGATAACGACGGTGTCCTGCTGGATACGGGTGCGAGCATACTTTCTGGCTCTGGTGCGATTCAGGTCAAAGGGACGCGTACGGGTACTGGCGTCGATGTCAACACGATCGGCAGCGGGAACGTGATCGGCGGTGCCACGGCGGCGGCTTCCTCGTCCGATATTCTCCTGGAAGCAGTAGGAACGAGCGGTATTCGCACAGATGCCACCATTGGTACGTCCGGTAGCTTGACGCTGCACGCGTCAGCGGGCGGCGCGATCACCCAAACCGGCGGCAGCGTTCTTGCAACGGGCGGCGCGAACAGTGCGCTGCGCCTGCTCGGCAATGCGGTGACTTCTACGCTGGCGAACCTGGCGTCGACGACCAATGATATCAATGTGCTGGTGGTGGATTTGCTGGGTGCGACGAGCAAGCTCTCCTACCGCGACGCGAACGGTTTTGATATTGGTTCATTGTCCAGGCCAATTGCGCAGGGCGGGGCTAATGTAGCGCATAGCGGGATCACCATCGGTACGGCAGCTGGCGCAGCCAATAACACGCTGACGTTGAATGCGTTCGGGGCGGTGACCCAATCGCAAGCAATCACCGCAGGTGGACTGCAATTGCTGGGTGGCACCGGCGTGTCATACACGTTGACCAATGCATTGAACGACATCACTACGTTGGCTGCGAGCACCGCAGGGTCGGTCAGTTACCGCGACACGAACAGCTATGCAGTGGGGACGGTGGCGAGTACCAACCAGTTCAGCGTAGCGACGATTCCGGCTGGATCTTCGACCAACGGCACGACCGAGACCGGTTCGACTGGGAGTTTTACCGCGACGACGGTGGGTATTCATACCAGCGCCGGGGGGGCGGTACAACTGGACGTGCCGGGCACGCTGACGATCAACAATGACATCAGCACCGACGGCGCGTTCACCCAGGTCAGCTCCGCTGGTACCGGCACTGTCACCATTGCCAGCCCGCGCACGATCAGCACCACCAGCGATGCGGTTAACTTTGCCCGCGCGGTGACGCTGAACGGTGGATCAAGCGGGCTGGTGAGCATAGACACGCGAGTGGGCGGCGGAGCGGGTGGTGACATCACGTTCCAGAGCACGCTGGATGCGGCTACGGCGGCGCCCAATGCGGAGACGCTGACGCTGAACGCGGGGACGGGCGGGAACATCCTGTTTAGCAATGCGGTGGGTGGGGTGGGGCGTCTGGGCGCGATGAACATCACGAACGCGAACAATGTGACCGAATCGGCAGGGATCAGGGCGGCGAGCCTGACGCAGGCGGCGGGGCAGGGAACGACGACGTTCAATGCGGCGCTGAACACGGATACGGCGACGGGCGTGAACCTGACGGGCAACGCGCAGACGGTGAACGCGGGGATCACGACCACGGGTAACGGCATCGTGACCTTCAGCAACGCGGGCCTGCTGAGTTTGAACGCGGACATCGTGGCTGACGGCGCGGTGACGCAGAACGGTGCGGGGGTGGTGACGATCAATACCGATCGCAACATCACGACGACGGCCGATGCGGTGAGCTTTGCCTCGAACGTGACCTTGAACAAGACCGGCGGGGCGGGCCTGTTGACGATCAACACGACGAGCGGCAACGCGGCGGGCGCAAACATCACGTTCGCGAGCAAACTCGACGGCACCACGGCGGATGCCGAACCGCTGACGCTGAACGCGGGGACGACGGGCAACATTCTGTTCACGGGCGCGGTGGGCGCCACCGGCGCGGGCAGCCGGCTTGGCGCGATCAACATCACGAACGCGAACAACGTGACCGAATCCTCCGGGATCACCGCGGCGAGCCTGACGCAGGCGGCGGGGCAGGGGACGACGACGTTCAACGGCGCAGTCAACACCGATACGGTGACGGGCGTGAACCTGACGGGCAACATTCAGACGGTGAACGCGGGCATCACGACGACTGGCAACGGCATCGTGACTTTCAGCAACGCAGGGCTGCTGACGCTGAACGGCGACATCGCGGCTGACAGCGCGGTGACGCAAAACGGCGCGGCGACGGTGACGATCACGGCGCCGGGCAGCATCACGACGACGAGCGATACGGTCAACTTCCTGCGCGCGGTGACGCTGAACGGTGGATCAAGCGGGCTGGTGAGCATAGACACGCGAG
>CAYNVY010000029.1:19565-29064 GCA_964400745.1 uncultured Enterobacteriaceae bacterium
GGCAACGCGGCGGGCGCAAACATCACGTTCGCGAGCAAACTCGACGGCACCACGGACAGCACGGAAAACGTGACCCTCACCGCCGGCACCAGCGGCGCCATTACCTTCATCGGCCCCGTCGGCACGACGCGGCTGGGCGACGTGAACATCACCCAGGCGAGCGACGTGACGCTGCAATCGGGCTTCAGCGCCAGGACACTGACGCAGTCGCAGGGCGCCACCGGCGCGCCGACGACGGCGCCTTCAGGCGGCACCACGACCATCAATGGCGCGCTCAACACCACCGGCAACACCAGCATTGCGACCAGCGGTGCCTTGAATGTTTCCGGCAGTGGCTCGATCACGACCGGCGCCGGCGCTACGCTGGCTCTGACCACCGGCAGCGACATGACGATCAGCGGCAGCATGAGCGCTCCGGCGGGTGCGACGCTGAACGTGAAAGGCACCGATAGGATACTTACGCAGAACGGCAGCAGCGTCCTGTCCACGACCAACAGCGCCATCGGCCTGATCGCGGACGAGATGATGCTGACCGCGGCGATCCAGTCCGGCAGCGGCGCGGTGACTCTGAAGCCGAACAACGCGGTGGACGCGATCGTGCTTGGTGCGGCCAGCGCCGGCACGAATAACGCGGCGGCGACGCTTGAATTGTCCGACAGCGAACTCAATACGATCACCACGACGGGTGGTTTGACCGTGGGGGCGACCAACAACAGCGGTGCGATTACGGTTGCGGGCAAACTGGTGCCGACCACGGCGCAGAGCAGCTTGACCCTGCTCAACAATACCGGCGGCATCGCCGTCAACGCAGCGGTCACCTACGCGGGCAACCTCACCCTCACCGCCAACGGCGGCGGTGTGACGGCGGGCGCGATAACTACCAGCGGAGCGGCGCTCGACGTGGCCGGCACGCTGGCGATGAATGCAGCGACCGGCGTGGGCACGCTGGCGGCGCCGATGGTGCTGTCGCATGGGGGTACCGGCACCAACCTCGCGGTGATCAACACCACGAGCGGCGGCGTGTTCGAGCGCGCCGATGCAGGCGATCTGAACATCTCTTTCATCAACAATCTCGCACCGACCGGGGCCGGCATCCATCTCAACGCGGGAACCAACCTCAACATCAAGGGCACGGTGCAAAGCACGAAAGGTGATATCCAGTTCGTCGCCGGCAACGACTCGGCCTATACCGGCACCGGCGGATTCGGCTTGTCGCCCGCCTCGGTGGCGGTGGGCACGCTGGGCGGTGTGAACATCGACGGCCAGGTGATCGCGCGCAACGCGGGCGCAATTTCGATTTTCGCCACCGGCGCGGTGAAGCAGAGCACGACTCTTGCCGCCGGGCTGCAAAGCCTCTCCAGCGGGGAGCAGGGCGTGTTGAAGGTGCGCACCTTCAACAACGGCACACAGGCCGGCATCATCGACCTGAAGAACAACCTGGCCGGCACGGGCAACAGCATGGGCCCGGTCACGCTGGAAGCGCGGCTTGCTGGTTCGACCAACCCGCCGCCGTACGCCGAAAGCAACATCGAGTACAAGAGCATCACCGGTACCAACATTTCCGGTATCGGCACCGCGGCCGAGTTTTCGCTGGTGGCGCCGAGCCAGACCCTGGATCTCGCACCCGGCGCCAGCCTTTCCGGCGCGAACGTGAGCCTGATCGCGACCGCAGGCGATGTGACGGTGAAATCGGCCATCACCAATGCGCAGATCAACGGCGGCAAGTCGGGCGGTTCCTTGAATTTGTACGCCACGGGCAATATCGTGCTGAACAACCCGGGCGGCGCCAGCGCAGGCGTGGTGATCGGCAAAGACAAGGGGACCCTGGACGAACTGGGCAACCGGCAGTACGAGAAATTCGACCACACGCTGAAACTAGTCGCCACGGGTGACATCAATATTTACGGCACGATTCAGATGGTGGGCGATCTGGCGCTGCGCGCCAACGCCGGCGCGAGCGAGGCGTCGGGATCGAGCGGAACGGCAGGCTACGGCGCCGGCAAGGGCAGTGTCGTCATCGCCGGTTCGGCAGCGAATCCGGTGGAGGTGCGCGCGAAGAATATCGTGGTCGGCCTGAAGGACGCCAACGGCAAGCCGCTGCCGGTGCAGAATCTGATCATCGACAACAGCGCCAACAAATCGGACACGGGCAAGTTCCTCGACACCACCTTGCGTGCCGACGAGAAGCTCGATATCTATCTCAACGGCGATCAGGGCGGTGCCGGCACTTCGGGCAACATCGTGATCACCGGCGGCATTGCCGCCGCGACTTCGGCCGGCATGGGAAATCTGCCCGGCAAGAGTTCCGCGCTGGCGGCGATTCGCGGCGACGTGGTCACCATCCTCGGCGTGAAGGGCGGTACGGGATTGACGCAGGAGATCAATCCGTCGCTGCCCTATACGACCAACAGCAGCAACATCACGCTGAGCGCCGGCACGGCGACGAGCAATACGTCGGCAGGCGGCGGTGCGCTGGCGGCCGCCGACGCGTTTATATTGGGCAACACCCGCAAGTTGATCGACATCGGCGGCAACCTGGAGATGAACGGCGGCAAGGCCGATTCGAAGAGCGGCGGCCAGACCTCGGCTGCGGCGAAGATCGACCCGGTCAGCCTGACCATCAATACCGGCGGTTTTATCAAGCTGATCGGCGGTGACGGCCCAGGCGCACCGGCTGGCATCCTAAACGCAGGCGACATCGAGATCAATATCGGCGGCAAGTTCGATTACGTCTACACCGATATCACGGGAACGCACACCATACCCAATGTCGGCCTGCTGCTGGTGGGCGGACTGGGGTCCGGCATCTACGATCGCAACAACCAGCTGATCCCCATTCTCAGCGACACGGCCTCGCAGGTACGCGTGCTGTTCCCGAATCTGAACGGAGGCCTGGGCGGCGGTTCATATCTGCTGCATACGCAGCCGACCAAGGCCACCGCCTTCGTACAGTCGGCATCCCCGCGCGGTTTCGACGATTCGATGCTGTCGTACATCATATTCGCCGCGAACGAGGAAACCCGGACCGGACGCATCCGCACCAACGTTTCGAGCATGGACGATTCCAGCAAGCCGTCCTGCAACTAAAGCCGGCTGAGCATGGCGCACCAGGCGAACGTATCGACGACACTGCTGCGCAACGTGCCGCTCTTTGCCAGCCTGGACGAGGCGCACCTGAGCGTGCTGGTGCCGATGATTTTGCGCTCCCGCTTCGGCCGCAGCGAGACCATCATCGGCGCGGGCGACCCGACCGATTCGCTCTATATCGTGATTTCGGGCCGCTTGAAAGTGCTGATGCGCGACGAACAGGGGCGGGAAGTGATTCTCGCCATCCTGGGCGCGGGGGAGTTTTTCGGCGAAATGGGCCTGCTGGACGACAGCCCGCGCTCGGCCAGCGTAGTCACGCTGGAGCCGTGCGAACTGCTCAGTATTTCGAAGGTCGACTTCAAGCGCACCCTGGCGGAGAATTCCGATTTGTCGCTGACGGTGATGCGCGGTCTGGTGAAGCGGCTGCGCGAGGCCGACCAGAAGATCGGCAGCCTCGCGCTGATGGACGTATACGGCCGGGTCGCGCGCCTCTTGCTGCAGATGGCCGAGGAGGTCGACGGCGAGAAGGTGGTGGTGAAGAAGCTGTCCAAGCAGGACATCGCCAAGATGATCGGCGCTTCGCGCGAGATGGTCAGCCGGGTGATGAAAGACCTGGAACTCGGCGGCTATGTCGAAGTGCGCGGCCGTTCCATCGTTCTGCGCGACAATATTCTGCTCGCCGAATAGCCGCTGTTAGGCTGCGCTCCCCAGGGGGCGCCACCCGGGTGCTGGCGGTGCTTGACCCGGTCCGGACATTATCTGCTAGCATAAATCCACTTTTGGCAGCTTGAAAGGCGTGAAGCATGTCCGGCTCGTCCAGCGTTTCCACGACCCTGTTGCGCAACGTCCCTTTGCTCTCGGTGCTGAGCGAGCAAGAACTCGCAACGCTCGCGCGGGTCGTGTCGCGCAAATCGTACTCGCGCGGCAACCTGATCCTGGGCGCGGGCGATCCGACCGACTCGCTCTACATCCTGATCAGCGGCCGTATCAAGGTCTTCATGAGCGACCTCGACGGCAAGGAGGTGATCCTCGCCATTCTCGGGCCGAACGAATTTGTCGGCGAAATGGGTTTGATCGACAACAGCCCGCGTTCAGCCAATGTCGTGGCGCTCGAGCCGTGCGAGATCGTCTGCATTTCGAAGGCGGATTTCAAGCGTTGCCTGGCCGACAATTTCGAGATGGCCATGACGGTGATGCGCGGACTCGTAAAGCGGCTGCGCGAAGCCGACAATCAGATTGGAAGCCTGGCGCTGATGGACGTCTTCGGGCGGGTGGCGCGGCTGTTGCTTGAATCGGCCGAACTGGTCGACGGCGAGAAAGTGGTGACGAAGAAGCTGTCCAAGCAGGATATAGCGCGCATGATAGGCGCATCGCGGGAAATGGTGAGCCGGGTGATGAAGCATCTGCAGGCGGCGGGTTATATCGAAGTGCGCGCTAACTCCATCGCCATACGCTCGAATATACTGTGGCCGGATTAGGCGCGGTAGTGTGAACTAATTCACATATTGCAGCGCTTTCCCGGCGCGGTGGTTTGCCATTCAAGGCAAAAAGCGGAAAAATCTGTTTTGATCCGTGAACTTGTACCGAAGCATGGCGGCGGGAACAAGCTATACTTCAGCGTGGGATAAGCAAGCGGGAAGTTTGACGGACCGCAGCGGGGGAACAGGCCGTCGCGGAAGAAGGAGCACCAAAATGAAAAACTATCGTTCTGGTTTCAAATGTCTGGTCCTCGCGGGTTTGGGATTGATATCCGCCGGCGCGTGGGCCAATAACGGTACCGTGTCGCAGCTTTCGGGGACCTTGTCGGTGCAAAAGGCCGACGGGTCGGTGCGCATTTTGTCGCAGAAATCCGAGATTCGCAGCGGTGACACCCTCAACACCCAGAAGGACAGCTACGCGCAGATCAAGTTCGCCGATGGCAGCATGGTCACGCTCAAACCGAATACCAGCGTCAAGATCGAGAAGTTCGAGTTCAAGCAGGACGAGCCGGAAAAGGACAGCTTTCTGTTCGGGTTGGTCAAGGGCGGGTTGCGCGCTGTGACCGGCCTGGTGGGCAAGCGCGGCAATCAGGACGCCTATCAGATGGGCACGGCCACGGCGACGATCGGCATTCGCGGCACGAGTTACGGCGCGGACGACTGTCTGACCACGCCTTGCAAGAAGCCCTATTCGGACGAGAATCTGGAAGCCAGCGTGTATGTCAGCGTGACCGACGGCGAGATCGTCGCGACCAACAGCGCCGGATCGCAGAATTTCCAGGCCGGGCAGTTCGGGTCGATCTCGGACCGCAACAGCCGCGCGCGCTTTCTGTCGACCGATCCTGGCCTGCAATTCACGCCGCCGGCAACTTTCATCCAGAGCATCATGACCGGGGCCGCGGTGAACGCGGGCAAGAATCAGGAGTGCGTGGTACGCCGCTGAAGCCGGCTGCTGCGTCAATCAGAAGATCCCCGCCTCGCGCGGGGATTTTCGTTTATGGGACGGCCCGCCGGTGATCGCAGGCTGCGCCGCCTGGCGAGGATGGGCCTTCGGGCGGTTCCCGGCAATGCTTTGGTGGCAGGCGAGCCAAGCGGGTAAAATGCCTGTATAGCCGTGCCCGAGACCATGAATACCTTGAACCGCACCGATACGCCGCCCCTGCCGGGGAAGATCGCCGCCCTGTTGCGCGAATCGAAGTGGTTCGCGCTGATCGCGCTGGCGGCTTATCTGTTGCTGGTTCTCGCCACATTCGACAAGGCCGATCCGGGCTGGTTTCACAGCACTTCGAGCGCCGCCGTCAGGAACGCAGGGGGGCGCGCCGGCGCCTGGTTGTCCGAACTGCTGCTGTATGTATTCGGGATTTCCGCCTATTGGCTGGCGGTCCTGCTCGCCTATATCGTCGTTGCCGGATACCGCCGGCTAGACGGCAGCAGTCTGCTCGACAAACGCCCCCTGGTCGTCGCCCTGGCCGGCTTTGCGATGTTGATCGCGGCCAGTTGCGGCATGGAGACGCTGCGCTTTTACACGCTCAAGGCGGCCCTGCCCCTCGCGCCGGGCGGCATGCTGGGCGCGGTGGTCAGCGGCAATTTCTCGACCGCATTCGGCTTCACCGGCGCCACGCTGATCTTGCTGACGCTGATGGCGATCGGCTGGAGCCTGTTCACCGGCATCTCCTGGCTCGCCGTGATCGAACGGACCGGCGCCGCGCTGGAATTCACCTATGGTTTCGCGGTGCAAAGCTGGCAGCGCCGCGAGGACCGCAAAGCGGGCGAAATCGCGACGATGGAGCGCGAAGTGATCGTCGAGGAGGACAAGAAGCGCATCATCGAGGACCACGAGCCGATACGCATCGAGGCGCCGGTAGTCGAGATTCAGAAATCCGAACGCGTGATCAAGGAAAAGCAGGTGCCGCTGTTCCAGGACCTGCCCGACACGCCGCTGCCACCGCTGGCACTGCTGGACGAGCCGCAGAGCGACATCGAGACCATGAGCGCAGAGACCCTGGAATACACTTCGCGCCTGATCGAAAAGAAACTGTCCGATTTCGGGGTGCAGGTGAAGGTGCTGGCGGCCTATCCGGGCCCGGTGATCACGCGCTACGAAATAGAGCCGGCCGTGGGCGTCAAGGGCAGCCAGATCATGAGTCTGGTGAAGGACCTGGCGCGGGCGCTGTCGGTGGTGAGCATACGCGTGGTGGAGACCATACCGGGCAAGTCGTGCATGGGACTGGAAATACCCAATCCCAAGCGCCAGATCGTGCGCCTGTCGGAGATCCTGAGCTCAGAGGTCTATCACGAGATGCACTCGCCGCTGGTGCTCACTCTGGGCAAGGATATCGCCGGCAAGCCCGTGGTCGCGGATCTGGCGAAAATGCCGCACCTGCTTGTCGCGGGCACCACCGGCTCGGGCAAATCGGTCGCGATCAACGCCATGATCCTGTCGCTGCTGTACAAGGCGGAGCCGAACCAGATACGGCTGATCCTGATCGATCCGAAGATGCTGGAGCTGTCGGTGTATCAGGATATTCCGCACCTGCTCGCGCCGGTGGTGACCGACATGAAGCAGGCGGCGAGCGCACTGAACTGGTGCGTGGCCGAGATGGAGCGGCGCTACAAGCTCATGTCCTGGCTGGGCGTGCGGCAGTTATCGGGCTACAACAGCAAGGTGGCGGAGGCGGAAAAAGCCGGCCGGCCGGTCCAGGATCCGACCACGCTGGAGACGGGCGAGCCGCAGTTCCTCGGCCCCCTGCCGCATATCGTGGTGGTGATAGACGAACTGGCCGACCTGATGATGGTGGTGGGAAAGAAGGTGGAGGAGTTGATCGCGCGCCTGGCGCAGAAGGCGCGCGCGGCGGGCATACACCTGATCCTGGCGACGCAGCGCCCTTCGGTGGACGTGATCACCGGGCTGATCAAGGCCAACATTCCGACGCGCATTTCGTTCCAGGTGTCGAGCAAGGTCGACTCGCGCACCATCCTCGATCAGATGGGGGCGGAGGCTTTGCTCGGGCAGGGCGACATGCTCTACCTGCGGCCGGGGACGGGATTGCCGCAGCGCGTGCACGGCGCTTTCGTCGCCGACAACGAAGTGCACAAGGTGGTCGCCTATCTGAAAAAGATGGGCCAGCCCGATTACATCGACGGTGTGCTCGACTCGGATGAATCCGGGGGCGAACTCAATGGCGGTGGCGAAGCCGGTAGTGGCGAAGCCGATCCCCTGTACGACCAGGCGGTGGAAATCGTGCTGCGCACCCGTCGCGCCTCGATCTCGCTGGTGCAGCGCCACCTGCGCATCGGTTACAACCGCGCGGCAAGGTTGATCGAACAGATGGAACAGGCGGGCATGGTCTCCTCCATGCAGTCCAACGGCAACCGCGAAGTGCTGGTGCCCAATAGAAACGAGGCCTAAGTCATGAGAGACCAGGCCATGAGGCGCGAGGCCATGAGGCACGAGGCTCAAACTATTAGAAGCGAGGTCTGGGCCATGCCGATTCGACTGCTGTTGCTCGCCGTGTTGATGTTGCCTGCCGGCGGGGCGTTCGCCGCGGGCCCGGACGCGCTGCGCAGCTTCATCGCCGCAACGGCGACGGCGCAGGGCGAATTCAATCAGAAGGTATATGACCGCCAGCGCAAGCTGACGCAGGAAGCGAGCGGCACGCTGGCCTTCCAGCGGCCGGGGAAATTCCGCTGGACCTATGCCAAACCCTACGCGCAGTTGATCGTCGGCGATGGCGCAAGAGTGTGGGTGTACGACCAGGATCTGAATCAGGTCACGGTAAGGCGCCTGGACCGGGCCCTGGGTTCGACGCCGGCGGCGCTGCTTGCCGGCAGCAACGACTTCGAGCGCGCGTTCAAGCTCAACGATAAAGGGGAGAAAGACGGCCTCGAATGGGTCGAAGCCGTGCCGCGCGAGAAGGAATCCAGTTTCGAGACCATACGCATGGGTTTCGGCTTTTCCGGACTGGAGGTCATGGAGTTGGCGGACAGTTTCGGCCAGACCACGGTGCTGAAATTCACCGCCTTGCGCCGCAATCCAAAACTCAACGCTGCGCTGTTCACCTTCGATCCGCCCAAGGGCGCGGACGTGATCGGCGAGTGAGGCGCGGTTCGCACCCATCGCAGTGCTCCTACCGCAGCATTGACCCGTGACCGACCTGTTCGAAGCGGCAAGACCTTCGGCGCCATTGGCAGAGGCGATGCGCCCGCAATCGCTGGCCGACGTGGTGGGACAGCCGCATCTGATCGGGCCGGGGAAGCCGCTGCGACTTGCATTCGATTCGGGCAAGGCGCACTCGATGATCCTGTGGGGTCCGCCCGGCGTGGGCAAGACCACGCTCGCGCGCCTGATGGCGAATGCGTTCAACGCCGAATTCATCGCCTTGTCCGCGGCGTTTTCCGGGGTCAAGGAAATTCGCGAAGCGGTGCAGCGCGCCGAAACCGTGCTGGCGCAATCGGGACGCCATACCATCCTGTTCGTGGATGAAGTGCACCGCTTCAACAAGGGGCAGCAGGACGCCTTTCTGCCTTTCGTAGAGCAGGGTTTGTTCACGTTTATCGGCGCCACCACCGAGAATCCCTCGTTCGAGGTGAACAGCGCGCTCTTGTCGCGCGCCGCGGTGTACGTGCTGAAGAGCCTGGCCGAGGCCGAACTAGGCCAACTGCTCGATCGCGCGCTCGGCGGCCGGCTTGATGGGTTGCGGTTCGACGCGAGCGCGCGCTAACGCCTGATCGGGCTCGCCGACGGCGATGCGCGGCGCCTGCTCAATCTGCTCGAGATCCTGCAGACCGCGGCGGGCGAAACCGGCGGCGAAATAGACGGTGCCTTTGTCGAGAACGCGCTGTCGCGTAATCTGCGCCGCTTCGACAAAGGCGGAGATGCGTTCTACGACCAGATTTCCGCACTGCACAAGTCCGTGCGCGGTTCCAGCCCGGAC
>CAYNVY010000030.1:0-28386 GCA_964400745.1 uncultured Enterobacteriaceae bacterium
GTGATCTTGTTGTCGCCCTCGATCACGCTGTCGCGCACGCGGTAATTGAGGTCCATGTTGATGCGTCCGCTCGCGATGCGGTAGCCGGCGAAACGCATCGAGTAAGGCGTCGCCGTGATCAGGTCGACGTTGCGCAACTGCACCCGGAATGTGCTGCGGTTGCGCGGGACGAAAGGATTGACGGCGCCCGACAGGCGCGCGTAACCGAATTCATCGACGCGGCCTTCGAATGCAAACTGGCTGCGCGCCTCGCGGTTGCTCGACAATCCGTTCGCGGTGCCGGTCAAGTCGTAGATCTTCGCCACGAATCCCGGACTCAGGCTGTCGTCGGAAAAATCGAGCGCGCCCTGATCGACGCGCACACGCCGCACGGCAACGGCAAACGTTCCGGCTGCTCCTGACTTTCCGCCCTCACCCTTGCTTGCGTCAGGTCCGGTCGTGTCGGCCGCCGCCGGGTCCGCCTTGGCCGCTTCCGACGTTGCCGCTACGGCTGTCGTCGCGCTGTCCGTCGTCGCGACGCTCCTGGCCTCGGGCACTGCGGCCGGCGCTGCCGGCTTGCCTTCCCCGGCTGCCGCCGGGCTCTTGCCGAACGCGCGCGAAATATTGCTCGTGCCGTCTTTCGCGATCGCAAAACGGCCTGCGGGCGCCATCACTCGCAGTTCGTCGATATCGAGGCGGTCCGGCTTCAGGCTCAATTTGAGCGAATCGGTGGCGACCGATTTCCAGGCGAACAAGCGTACTCCGGCGGTGTCATCCAGCGCGAGATTGGCGATTCCGGCGCTGCCTGAGTACGCGAGCTTTGCATCCTTGCCGCCCGCGCGCAGCGTTCCGGAAAGCGAGACGTCGCCGGAATTGAATTTCACATTCGCAAATTGGGCAAGCACGGTCTGCGCCGGGGCCAGTGCGACGTTGCTTGCCTCGATTTTCGCCTCGAGCGTGCCCTGCGCCGGCACACCGCGCCCGCGCAGCGCGATGCGTCCGCCGCTTTTCACCTCGGCACGCAAATCGAACACCAGCGGCTTGGCGCCGTCGTTCGAAGCGTCGGTCAGTTTCAGTGCGACGCGCTGCAGCGCGAGCGCGATGCTGCGGCCGCGGTCGTTGAAATCGACGCTGCCCTCATCCAGTTCGATCGATTTCGCCTGGGCCGAGAGCGGCTTTTCGGATTTGACTTTTCCCGGAGCCGGCACCAGGTCGAGCAGATTCAGGCGGTCGCCCTCAAGCGCCGCATTGACGCCGAAACTGCCGACTTTCAGGCTCGCGGCCTCGACCGCGTTCGCGCCGCTGTCATAGCGCGCGCCGCTGATCGACAGCCGCGCGAGCTTCAGCGCCGGCTGCGGCACCGCGCTCGTGGTAGCCGGCGTCCCGATGGCATCCAGTTTGGCGAGGTCGAACTTGCCCGCGTCCAGACGCACGCGCACGCCTTCGGCCGTCGCTGCCGCGTGGAGGGAAAAGCTGCCGCTTAAACCCTCCAGCGCAAGCGCGAGCGGCGTCTTCGCCGTGGCGTCGGCGTAGCGCGCCGCGGCGTTGCCGATTTCCACCGAAGCGATGCTTGCCTGCCACTCGCCCGACTTTTCATCGTTTCTGTTTGCATCGCCTTTCTTTTCATCACCTTTACCGGGGGCGGTCTTGGCCTCGCCCGATTTTGCCTCCTTGCCCGCAAACAGTCGCATTAGATCGATTTCGCCCGCTGCGTCGCGCTGCAGCGCCAGCGCCATTTCGGGGACGCGCAGACGCTTGACCGACGCGCGCCGCACCTTCGAATCGAATTCGACCCCCTCGAATGCGACTTCCCCCAATTGCGCCAGAGGTTTGCCCTCGGCACTCTGCGCGATCGTCACGCCGGCTACGCCGATTTCCTGCGCCGAACCGAGCCCGGTGTCCAGCGCGAACCGTGCGCCGTCCAGGTTCACCGCTCCGATTCTTGCAAGCGGCGACTTGTTCTTGCCAAGGCCCAGTGACGATTCCCCGATGCGCAGCGCTTTCATCAGGATCTGCTGCTTGCCCCAATCGAAGTCGACCCCGCTCAGGGTGATCGCGCCGAACTTGGTCAGCAGCGCTTGCTCGCCGCTGCCGGCGAGCGCGAATTCGCGCAGCCGCAACGTCGCCGCCTTCAGCGAAAACTGAGGCTTGCCGTCGACGAGGGCCAGGCGGTAGGGAAGTTCCAGATCGGCGCGGCCGGAAACCACGCGCGCGGCGGTGAAATCGTCGACATAGGGCATAAGTTCCGGCAGCGCCGCACCCTCGATTGCGAGCGTGCCCGAGGCCGCAAGCGGCGCAAGCGAAACCTCCCCTTTCCATTGCAGCTTCGCGCCACCCGGGGTCTGAGCGGTCAGCGCGTACGGCCCGGTTTCCGGCCCCAGCGTGGAAAGCGACGAGAGCTCGATCGACAGGCGTTCGGCGCGATTGCGGTATCCCTGTCGATGATCTTCGAAGGCGACGCTGCCGTTGACCACGGCAAAGTGACCGATGGCGAAGCGCGCCGTCGCCTCGGGGGTCACGGGGGCAGCGCCTGCCGGCGCCGCCTTCGCTGAGCCCGTCGCGCTGCCTGGCGCGCTACCCGTCGCGGCCGCTGCGGCACCGCCTGTCGCCGCAGCGCTCTCGCCCCCGCTTCCGGGAAACAGGTCGGCCAGATTCAATCGGCCCTGCTTCGAGATTTCGACGTGCGCCACAGGATCGACCAAGCGAACTTCGTCCAGCATCCAGGCGCGGCGAGAGAGCGATCCCCATTCGAGATCGGCCACAGCTTCGGCAAAGCCGAGCACCGGTTTGCCTTCACGCGTCTCCAGCGCGAATTCGCGCACGTGCAGCTTGAGGGTAAAGGGATTGAAGCGGATCTCCCCCACCTTCGCCCGATGCTGCAGCTGCTCCTCGGCAAAACGCGGCAGTTCACGCTCAGCGAGCCAGGGAACGAGCAGAAATCCGGCGAGCGCATAAGCCCCAGCCAAAGCCGCCGCGATCGCGGGAACAAGCAGCCACTTGCGTCTGGATGTCGGAGGTCGGGTCTGTTGGCTCATGGCCTGCGCACGTTCTGCGGCGGACGACGCGCCGCCGCACATATTGAGAATTGTAGTCCAACGCGTATCATAACCAAGGATCGCGGGAGATTGAACGTCTTTCGCGGCGGACAACCCCGGAAGCCAAAATCGATCAACGTCTACGATCCACGCCCACGAAGCACGCCTGATTTGAGCCAGGATCCCCTTTATCTCGCCATAGACCAGGGCACACACGCGAGCCGCGCGGTGGTGCTCGATCGGCGCGGACATGTGCAGGCAAGCGCCGAGCAAGCCATCGGCCTCGTGCGCCCGCAACCGGACTGGGCCGAGCAGGACGGGGAGGAAATGGTCGCCTCCATTTTCACTGCGATCGAACGCGCGCTGTCCGATCTGGGCGAGCGCCGCCACGATATCGTCGCCGCCGGCCTCGCCAGCCAGCGCGCGAGTTGCGTGTGCTGGGACCGACGCGACGGCCGGCCGCTGTCGCCCCTGTTCAGCTGGCAGGATAGGCGCGCGCACCTCTGGCTGCGCCAATTCGAAGCGCAGGCCGAAGCAGTGCATCGCAAGACCGGGCTGTTTCTTTCCGCGCATTACGGCGCGAGCAAGCTGCGCTGGGCGCTCGACGAGCTCGCAGCGGTGCGCGAGGCGCGCGACGCGGGCACGCTCTGCTGGGGACCGCAGGCGAGCTTTCTTGCTTTCCGCCTGCTGGCGGAGCGCCCCATGTTTTCCGATCCGCAGTGCGCAGCGCGCACGCAGCTGTGGAATCTGAATACCCTGGACTGGGATCCGGAACTGCTGACCCTGTTCGGTCTGCCGCAGGGCTTTCTTCCGAAATCGGTTCCGACCTGCCACCCCTTCGGCACGCTGCGCGCGCTCGATGTCGCGATTCCACTCACTGCGGTGAACGGCGATCAATCAGCGGCGGTATTCGCCTTCGGCTGGCCGGAGGAGGATTCCGCTTACATCAATATCGGCACCAGCGCCTTTGCGCAGCGCGCCCTCGCCCGCTACCCGGGTTATATCCCGCGGCAGCTCACCGGAATTATTCTGAACGACGGCGCAACGATGCTCTACACGGTCGAGGGCAATGTCAACGGCGCCGGCACCGCGCTCGAGTGGCTGCGTGCGGAACCGGGAGGCGCCGAACTCGACGTCAAGTTGCCCCAGTGGCTGCAAGCGCAGTGCGAGCCGCCGCTATTCCTCAACGGCATCGCCGGGCTGGGCGGCCCGTACTGGAAGCCGGATTTCGCGTCGCGTTTCGTCGGCGCGGGCGAGCCCTGGCATAAGGCGGTCGCGGTGATCGAAAGCATCGCCTTCCTGCTGCAGGCGAACCTGGACGAGATGGCGAAGTATCTGCCGCCGGCCGCGCGCATCCGTGTGAGCGGCGGTGTATCGCGCATCGACGGCCTGTGCCGCAGGCTCGCCTCGGTGAGCGGACTGCCGGTGCACCGGCGCGACGACCCCGAAGCCACCGCGCGCGGCATCGCCTATCTGGCGGCCGGACGGCCGGCGCAGTGGAATAGCGGCGCCGAGGAAGCGGTCTTCGCGCCGGTCGAAGATGCGAGACTCGCGGCGCGCTACGCGCGCTGGCGCGCGCTCATGGCAGAAGCGACAGGCATCTGAGCGCGCTGCCGCGCCCCTAGTTGCAGCCACTCGCGCACGAGCGAGGGCTCGCCCAGGCGCTCCGCGCGCAGCAGCCGTGCCTGCACCTCCTCCAATCCGAGTTCGTCCAGGCGCTCGAACACCTTCTCTTTGAGTTCGAGCATCATCGACCGGAAGATCCGCCTCAGCCGAACAGGCCGCCGACGCGCGTCCCGGCGATGCGGTTGACCGCGTAGAGGCTCGCCGCGCAGACCACGATCAGGATCACGCCTAGCGCCGCCGCCTGGCTGTGCGAGCCGGCGATGTAGAAAGTGAAAATGCCGAACGGAATCATCTCCCAGCCGCCGAGCGTGAGAAAGATCGTGGCCGACGCTTCCTGGATCGACATGATGAAGGAAAACAGCGCGCCGACCAGGATGCCCTTCCATACCAGGGGCACGGTGATATCGCGGAAGGTGCGCAGCTTGGTCGCCCCCACGTTCGCCGCCGCTTCCTCCATCGACGGATGCACCAGCAGCAGCGAGGAATAGCTGCCGCGCACCGTATAGGGCAGCCGACGCACCGCCAGCACCAGCGGCAGAATGATCCACATGCCGGTCAGCGGGGCATCGATGAAAGGCAGCGGAACATTGAAGGCGCGAATGTAGGCGATGCCGATCGCCGTTCCGGGAATCGCCAGAATCAGCGTCGTGAGCGCGTCCATGGTGTTGCGCCCCGGCGCCTGAGTCCGGGTCATGATCCACGCCATGGGCACGCCGACGATCAGGCACAGGACCAGGGCGAGTCCGGCATATAAGAACGAGTTGATGATGAACTTCGGCGTTTCTATGCTCACCGCATGGAAAAATTCGAGCGTGTAGTGGACCGGGAACGGCGTCAGCGCCCAGCCGCGCCCGACGGCGGCGAACAGCACGCCGATTTGCGGGATGATGCACACGATCATCAGCAGGGACAGCATGCCTACCGCAAGCCAGCGCTGGAACGGCCCCAGACGGCGGCGCTCGACCCTGGAGTAGGCGAGCGAACTGTAGTCCTTGATCGCGACGTATTCGCGCGCCGCGATCACGAACAGGATGGCGAGAATCACCAGCAGCGCCGAAATCACGATGCCCATGCGGAAGATGCGCCGGTCGACGAACTGCATGATGTTGAGATAGGCCTGCGGCGCGAGCAGGTCCTGCACCCCGACCACCAGCGGCGTGATGAAATCGGCGAAGGTCCAGATGAAGACGAGCAGCGCGCCCGAGATATAGCCCGGCGTGGTGAGCGGCAGCGTGATGGTCCAGAGCCGGTGCCACCCCGTGGCGCCCACGCCCTCGGCCGCTTCCTCGAGCGAAGGATCCACCTTGGCCAGCGCGTCCAGGATGCTGAGCGTCATCAGCGGAAACAGATGCACCGTCTCCACCAGCAGCACGCCGTGCATGCCGTACATGAAATTGACCGGAGCCTCCAGGCCGAACCAGTCCATCAGCAGAATGTTTACCGTTCCCGCCCGGCCGAGTATGAAGACGAAGCCCAGCACGCCCACCAGCGGCGGCAGGATCATCGGCAGCATGGTGAGGTAGGAGAAAGTCATGCGATACGGAAACTCGTAGCGCACGATCAGCAGCGCGACCGCGATCCCGATCACCGAAGTAGTGAAGACCGCCGCGAGGCCTAGCACCATCGACCTCCAGAACGAGCGCAGGTAGAACGAGTCGGTGAAGAATTCGGAAAAATAAACCAGCGTGAACTCGCCGGCCTCGTTGGTCACGGCATCGTAGAAAATCCGGGTCAGCGGATACAGGATGAACAGAATCAGGAAGGCCCAGATCAGCACGAACCCGAGAACACCCAGCGACAAGCGCGGCAGTTTCATGCTTCCGCCGGCATCGCCACGGTGCTCGTGGCCGGAAACGCGAGCGTAACCGTGGAGCCCATGGCCAGTTGCTCGTGGTGCCAGGGATCGCGGATGTCCACCTTGAACAGCACGCCCTGGCCCAGATCCACGTCGTAACGCAGCGCGTTGCCGAGATAGGCGGCGAACGCGATCTGGCCCTGCACCAGGTTGCGGCCGGGCGCGGGTTCGCTGTTCAAAGATGCGTTCTCCGGCCGGACCGACACCACGCAGCGCTCACCCGGGCTGAAGCGCTCATCCGGCACCGCCAGGAGTTCGCCGAAGCCGGTTTTCAGGCGCAGCCATTTCGGATCATCCGAGGCCACGACCGTGCCCTCCGCCAGATTGTTGATGCCGATGAAATCGGCGACGAAGCGGTTCTGCGGGCGCTCGTAAAGCGCTTTCGGCGGGCCGACCTGCAGCAACTTGCCCTTGTTGAAAACCGCAATCCGGTCCGACAGCGTCAGCGCTTCTTCCTGATCATGCGTGACGTAGACGGTGGTGATACCGAGGTCTTTCTGCAGCTTGCGGATTTCTGCCCTTACCTGAATGCGGATCTTGGCATCCAGATTCGACAGCGGTTCGTCCAGCAGCAGCATTTTCGGGTTCAGCACCAGCGCGCGCGCAAGCGCTACGCGCTGCTGCTGCCCGCCGGAAAGCTGACCCGGATAGCGATCGCCCATCTCGCCCAGCTTGACGTTTTCGAGGACGGCGCGGATGCGCTCCGCGATCTCGACCGGTGCCACCTTGCGCAGCTTCAGCCCGTACGCCGCGTTTTCGTACACTGTCATATGCGGCCACAGCGCGTAGTTCTGGAACACCATGCCGATGCCGCGTTCGTGCGGCGGCAGGTCGTTGACCACGCGTCCGTCGAACAGGATCTCGCCTTCGTCCGGCGCGTAGAAGCCGGCGATCAGCCGCAGCAGCGTGGTCTTGCCGCAGCCGGAAGGCCCGAGAAGGGTGAACATCTCGCCCTCCTCGATGGAAAAGCCGACCTTGCTGACTACTTCCTGCGGTCCGAACCGCTTGGTGAGGCCTTGTACCGTGATGCGCACGAACCCTCCCGCTCAGTCTTGGCATACTTTGCCGGGGCAGATGGCAGAGCCGAAAGCGCGCCCTCTGCCCCTCTTTTCTCAACGCCTCCCTATTTCTTGAGCGTCTCCCAATTCAACTCGATTTCCTTGCGGAACTGTTCGTTCACCTGCTCGTAGCGGGCCTGCGCCTTGTCGTCTTCGTAGATATTGGTCACATCGACGTCGAAGTAGGAACGGATGCCGCCGGTGAACTCGACCGCCATTTCGGCGCGCGATCCGGGCGCCCCCTGGACGCGGAATTTCGGCGTGATCGGAAACACCCCGCGCTCCATCGCCACCCTCTGCCCGCGCTCGGACAGCAGGTAGGTGATGAATGCGAGCGCCGCCTTCGGATGCTTTGCGCCGGCGAGCACGGCGATGGGTTCCGGCGTCACCCAGGCGGTCTTGGGCGCGACGAACTTGATGTCGAATCCGGCGAGCTTGTCCTCGAACGCCATATAGCTAGGCACGGCGAAGCCGGCGGCAAACTCACCCCGCGCCACCACCGAAGGCACGTCGCGGCTGCGTGCGGTGAAAATGCCGGTGTTCGCGCCCAGGCGCTTCAACCAGGCCCAACCCTTCTCGTCGCCGTCGCGTTGCAGAATCACCTCGTAGGTGGCGTGGCTGCTGCTGGAACGGCTGGGGGCGCACTGCGCCACGTGACCCTTCAGCTTCGGATGCAGCAGATCGTCCCAGTCCTTCGGTTCGGGCACACCCAGCCGCTTCAACACCGTCGGCTGATACACGAGGCCGTAGGGCTCGAGCACTGTACCGGTCCAGAAACCTTTCGGATCTTTCAGGTAGATCGGCTTCGGCTTGCCTATGGTCGCCGGAATCGCATCCAGCACGGCCTTGGGCACGTCCAGGCGCGCGAGCAGCTTCTGCTCCGCAAGCTTGTCGTACAGTGCGCTCTCGCCGCCCCACAGGATATCCACCTCGGGCCGGCCCTTCCATTCGAGTATGCGTCCGTAGGCCACCGGCGTCCCGGCCGCGAGCGCGCTCGTCTTCACCGTGATGTTCCAGGTTTCCTTCGCGTACTTGGCGAAATCCGCCAGCGTCGGATCGGTGAGCGTCTTCGCCACCGGCGTGATCAGGACCAGTTCGTCCTCTATCTGCTGTGCGACGGCGGAAGCTGTCGCCAGTGACATCAAAGCAAGAGCTAATGCAAGAGTCTTCAGTCGGCGAACCATGTCGTCCTCCTCGGTCAGAAAAGCGAATTGCACAATCAAAGCTTAGCGACCGAAAGCACCTGTCTATTGACTATTATCAAGGCTGTTAGTGAGGCAGGGATTTCGACGGCAGCCGCATCGCCGGTCCGGGAACCTAGGCCTAGAGCTGGGTTCGGGCTGTCGCGTCAGTCCACGCAGCGCGGTTGATCGAGCGCAAATACCACGCCTTCGTGCCGCCGCCGGCGCACAGCTGGAGCTGGCTGCGGCGCACCGGCGGCAGGACTGGCAAAACACGGAGAATCAATAGGGATGGGCGTCGCGGAGGTGTTTCACTCTGTGCGAAAGCTCAGCACGGTCCATGCTCCCGCATTCGGCGATATGCGGACGGTTATCCGTCGACCTCTGGTTCAGAACAGGGAGTCCGCGGGCACTTCAGGACCGATCAGCCACATCGGTATTCCAGTCGCGCTCCCCGTTCCTGCGCATCGCTGCCGCCTATCGTTGGCCAATACTGTGTATCGGCTTACTGGGCTGGCTCAGGCATCTGGCGGCACATGCTCTGACTTTTCCCGATGGACGCTTGGCGTCGAGCACGCTTCCCTGCGTGTACCAGCGCGCCAGGATTGAACTGAGAGTGTCGTGCAGAAGACAGCTCAGAATGCACGATGCGACTGACTGCACTGGAGCCGCAACTGCAAAGCGCTTCCGCCCCTGCGATAGTGCCGATGCGGGTCAGTCGGATTGCTGCGAATGACGTTTCCGAATTCGGTCGAGTTCGATCCCAATTTGCGCTTCGAGCCATTCCTGTTCATCCGCATCATGGAAGAAACTCTGGCGCTCGGCGCGCCAATGTGGCGCAAGTTCAACCTCGAGATGACGCTCCTCGCTACTCAATCTGGCGGAGCGGTTGCCGGGTTTGACGGCCTTTTCTCTGGGTGGGGAACCATTCGTCCTGCCGGCCTGGAGTTGGTTTGTCGTGATTGGCGCGTTTTTCAGTTTCTTGGGGGAATGAGTCGCTTCCGTTTTCATAAAGTCCTCCTCCGGAGTTGAAAATTCACTCGCGTGCCCCGCGGTTATTCACTGGCTCTATAACTCCGCAGGTTGAGCGCTCTTAGCTGCTATCAGCACTCTGTTGAAAAGTCTCTTCTGGCGGTATCATTCGGTCTGTGCGATGGCCAACATATAAAGACTAGATTGCATGCAGGGGCGACGAACCGGCCTTCCCCCTCCCGTGCCTCCAGCGTCGCATTGATTTCCTGCCGCGACATCGCCTGAAGCTCGAAGCAGTCGAGCCTCGGCACTACGGTTTCCGGCAGCTATAACCCAAGCAAATTCGCCGGCAGACCCATCGCCTGGCCCAGAAGCTGGGTATAGAGCAAGACATCGATTGCCGGCGCCGCGGTGTCCGCCTGAACCGCGTCGAAGCGCAGATGGCAGTGCGGACAGGCCGTGCACAGCACTTCGGCGCCGGACTCCAGCGCGTCCGCAATCTTGGCCCGCGTCATGCGTTCGGACAGCGGCGAATTCGCCTGATGCAGCGGATCGCCGCAGCAGTCCAGCCGCCGCGGCCAGGCTACCGGGGTGGCGCCGGTGACGCTGATCAGGGTTTCGAAAATGGTCGGCGCCAACGGGTTGTCGAACCCGGTCACGTCGCTCGGGCGCAGCGCGTGGCAGCCGTATTGGGCGGCGACGCGCAGGCCCTCGCGCGGTGCCCGCACCGCCGCTGCGAGCCCGACCACGCCGACCTCCCGCACCAGCACCGGCAGCAGGTGCTCGACCTCGGTCTTTCCCGACCAGACGAGGCCTTCGGCCGCCAGCGCTAGATCGACGCGGGCGCGCAGTTGCGCATCCTCCTCCAGAAACCGGATCGCGTGCCGCAGCGTGCCGAAACAACAGGTGCAGGGGGTCAGCAGCCTGAGGTCGGGCCCGGCGCGCTCGGCCAAAGCCAGATTGCGCGCGGCGGACACGACGAAGGCGTCGCGGCTCACGCTGCGCGCCGGATAGCCGCAGCAGTTGAACTCGAGATCGACCAGAGTGACGCCGAGCGAGCCCAGCACGGCGCGCGTCGAGGCCTCGTAGGCCGGCAGTTGCGACGGGATCTTGCAGCCGAGGAACAGCGCGTACTTCATGCGGCCTCCCTCGCGCCGCGGACCGCGCCCAGCCGGCGCACGGCCAGCGCGCGCAGCTCGCACATGATGTCGGCGACGCGCACGCCTTCCGGGCAATTCTCCTGGCACTGGTAGCAGGTGGCGCAGTTCCAGACCATGCGCGAGCCCAGCGTGAGATCGCGCAGCCCCAGACGCAGCAGATTCATCACTTTCTGCGGTGTCAGGTCGGCGCCGTGCTCGGCGTCTATGCTGTGCGCCACGACCGGGCAAACGTTGGTGCAGGTCTGGCACTGGACGCAGCGAGAAAGCGAGCGGCGGTCGGCAGATAGCGGTGCGAAAGCGACGTGCGCATCGGAAAATCCGTGCGGCCCGAAACCCGACTCCAGGGATTCGGCCCAGACAAGGGCCGGGACCGCCTGCACCCACTGCGCCGGCGCCGGCAGTCCCGCGGCCTCCAGGTCGCCACGCCCTGCGTCCCACAGATCCGCCAGATCCAGTCCCACCGGGCACTGGCTGGTGCAGCGCCCGCAATCCGTGCAAAGAAACGCCCCTTCGGCGACCCGCAGCGCCTTGTCCTCTTGTCCCGGCCGCAGCAAGCCGCCTTCGGCCAGTGCGCCGGCAGCGACGATCTTGTGCGAGGGCAGCAGACACGAGTTGCCCAGGTAACGCGCCAGCGGCGCTACCGAGCAATGCGCATCGCAGATGCCGCAACGCACGCAGGCGTCCAGCGCCAGCGCGCGGCGCGCGGCCCTGGCCGCCGCCGAAGAGCTACTGATCTCCCCCCCCTGGGTTGAAGCCGCGTGCTTAGCCGCCGCGGCGTTGACCAGCAGGCTGAGCGGTGCCGCCACCACGTGAAAGAAGCGGGTGAACGGCAGGCTCGCCAGGCCGAGGAAGCAGGCGAACACGTGCAGATACAGCAGCCAGACATCGGCACGTCCCGCATCCAGCAGGTCCGTCACGGGCGCCAGCAGGCGCGCCGCCGGGTAGGACAAGAACGCCGACACAGGCCGCGCGTGGCAGGAGTCGCAGGCTTCGTTATGCAGATCGCGGCCTTTGTGCACCAGATCCGGGTCCAAGGGCGGCTTCATATCGCCGAAAGCCACCCCGAACTCGCTGGCCCAAAGGGCGCGCAGGGGCTTGAGTTCCTCAGGGTCGGCGACGCCTGCGAACTGCTGCGTCATGCGGTAGAAGGCGCGCGGCGAGGCGATCTTGTGCGCTTCGAGCGCGAACCCCGAAGCGAGCACGAGGGCAAGCAAGGCGATGAAGGCCGCGTCGATCGGCCTGCGCACTTGCGCCGGGCCCGTGCTCCGGCGCCACCGTCCGAAGAGCAGCAACAGCACTCCGACCAGCAGCATCGCGCCGAAGAGGTTACGCAGGAAAAGATAAGGGTTCAGCGTAGGCTGATAGCCCGGGAACAGCGTTTCGGTCACGACCGGCGCGAGCGCGTGCATCAGCAATAGCAGTGTGAAGCCGGTCAGGATTAGCAGGTGCGCCAGCCAGCGCAGTCTTTCGTTCGCGTACAAGCGCCGCAACAGCAGCGCATCGAGGACGAAGTCGCCGAGGACATGAAACACCCGCCGGCTGGCGAGCACCGAGAGCGCTCCACTACCCACCGCGGACACGCGCTGCCACAGCGCCACCTCGCGCACATCGGGCCCGATGCGCAGCCTGGACCACACCCAGGCGCGCCAGATCAGCCCTAGGACGCACAGCGCCAGCGATGCATAAAGGGTCGTATGGAACACCGCAGGCGACATGATGCCTACCCTGGCCCGGCGCGGCGCAGCGGCCGTGCGATCTGTTCCATCGCCGCCCAGGCCGTGGCGATGGCCAGGCCCGAGCCGCATTTCGAGCGCATCCAGTCCTGATGCGCGAGGATGGAACCGGCGGCGAAAAGCCGCGGCCAGGCCGGTCTCCCGTTCGCGGCGAGCGGGCGCCAAGCTGCGTCGACCTCGATCCCGGCACGGTTGATCGCATGTCCGGACGCAGCCAGGAAGTCGCGCTGATGCCAGTCCTCGCGCGAGTCCGGCTGGTGCACGGGCAGGCCGAGCAGGCTCTCGTGCACACCCGCCCTGTCCGCCGTGAGCCCGCGGCCCATGAAACGGCCCGTGGCCAGCACCACCGCGCCTGCGCGCACGCGCCTGCCACCCTCTGCGCCCGCAATGCCCGAGAGCTCCAGCGTCGCCGTATCCCCGTCGAACGACAAGGCGCGCACGCCGGCCTGGTGCCGCCTGCGCACGCCGCGTGCCGATACGGCCGTTTCCAGCGCCGCGAGAAGCCGCAGTCCGGGAACCGAAGTCGGGATGGTCGGGACCTCGAACACCGGCATTCCCAGCCCCGCCTCGAACGCGGCATGGACCTCGCCGGCGCGCGCGAGGCCGAGCACCGCCGGGAATCCGATCGCCCGCGCGTCCCCCAGCAGGGGTTTGACCAACGCTATCGTGCGCGCGCGCGTCTCACCGGATTCAAGGGCGCGGGCGAGGTGCGCGGCGTACAACTCGGGTACGTCCTCGCAACCCGGAAACTCGATCCGCTGATGGCGCAAGCCCGGCCAGGGGGCGCCCAGCGTCGCCGCAATCTGGCGCGCGCTGAACTCGCGCAGTCCGCGAAAATCCACCAGCAGGCACTCAGGTCGCGCCGAAAGCGCATCGACACCGGCGAGCATCGACAACGGCACGCCGTAAGTGGACTTGATCGTCCCGATCGAAGTCAGCACGTTGCGGTTGAGCTCGCCCAAAGGCGCGTACCGGAGGCCTGCGCTGCCCAGTGCCGCGGTGAAGGCCGCGAACGCGACGCGTATCGATGAACTGCCGACCCGCGCCAGAGGATGCTCGGGCCGCTCGCGCGCGAGCGCCTCCAGGGCCTCATACGGCGATCGCCACAGGCGACGCTCCGCGAGCGGTTGGACCCCCAACAGATCCAACAGCCCGCTCGCGAACAGGATGCCGCCGCCGTTGCCGATCTGTATGCAGGACAGGCCGCGCTCGGCGGCAAAAAGAGCGGCCGCCATTCCCGCCATGCCGGCGCCGATCACCGCGACGTCGCAGCGGTCGCCGGAGGCGACATTCATGACGCTGACTCGCCCGAAGGGTAGGCGCCAGTCTCGACGCGCGGCGCCCCGGCTGCGCCCCCGTCCCGCGGTTCATCGTCGCAAAAGGCGTCTCCGCGCAACTCCTCCCCGAACAAGCCGCAATGCAGCGCCTCCATCAGTTCGGCCTGCGCAAGTTGCTCGCCCCACAGAACCGCGCGCTGGCCGCGCCAGCGCTCGCCGAAGAAATCCAGAATCTCGGCGAGGCCGCGCCGGGCCTCGAAATTCCCCTGCTGGTAGAGGTGGGCCACCGTGCGCACGGCGCAAAAACCGCCCTGGCAGGCACCCTTGCCGACGCGGCTGCGCAGGCCGATGTCGGTCAGCGTCGGCGTGTCGCCGGCTGCGCGCAAAGTAGCATAAATGGCATCGACGGCACTGCCCGACACCATTTCGCACTCGCACAGCAGCGTGTCATGCAAGGCGTGGGAGCGCATCCACGCGCGCGGCGAGTGCCCCGGCTCGGTCCAGGCGCATTCCGCGGCCTCCGGCAAGGGCGTCGTGGCGGTGCTGCAGGGGCGCGTCACGCCCAGGCGCCGGCAAACCAGGTCCGCTGCGCGTTCCGCCATCAGTCGACAGGTGGTGAGTTTGCCCCCGGTAATGGTCGCCAGATTGTCCAGGCCCTGCGCCTCATGGTCGAACAGGGCGAAGCCGCGGGAAACGGCCCGACCGTCCGCGGCGTCGGCGGCGCCCGCCGAGCCCACCAGCGGCCTGACCCCGGAGTAGGCGCGGATGAAGCGCGCGGTCGCCAGCCCGGGCAGCATGCGCGCCGCCTCCTCGACGATCAGGTCGGCTTCGGCCGTCGTGGGATGGATATCGTCCAAGGCGTCCACACGGGTCGATGTCGTGCCGACGATGGAAACCGTGCCGCCCGGCATCATGATGTCGGCGTTGCCGGGCCGCCGCAGCCGATTGACAACCCTGCCAGCCAGCCGTCCGTGCGTGACCAGCAGCGTGCCCTTGGAATAGGTCATTTCGATGGATGCCCCGGCGAGCAGTGCCACCTCCCGCGCCCACGCGCCCGCCGCGTTGACGATCTGCTCAGCCTCGATGCGCAACTCTGCCCCACCTGCGCGGGAATCAACCCTCACGGCGCTGATCCGCCGCCCGTCGCGCTCGAAGCCGGCGACGCGGCTGCGCCGCAGCAGGCGCGCGCCCAGACTCCGCGCATGCGCCATGCTTTCCAGGGACAGCCGGAACGGGTCTATCGCCGCGTCAGGCACCTCGAACACCGCTATCGTGCGGTCCGAGAGCGCCGGTTCAGCCGCGCGCGCAACGGCGATGTCCACCGCGCGCGCGCTGATTCCCGCGCTCGCGCAGTACGCCGGGAAGTCGGCGATGTAGCGCTCGTCGTCGCCTTGCACCGCGACAAAATAGCCACCCGTGTCCTGTATCGTCTGCGCCGCCATGCGCTTCAAGACGTCGCCCTCGATGCGGCACTCCTTCGCCGCGTCGACGTCTCCGGCGACGTAGCGCGCGCCGCTGTGCAGCAGTCCGTGATTGCGCCCCGAGGCGCCGGCGTTGATGTCGTCCTTCTCCACCAAAACGCAGTCGACGCCGCGCAGCGCGAGGTCGCGCGCCAATGCCGTGCCGGTGACGCCACCGCCGATGATCAGCACCTGCGTCTGGATGGAAGACGGAGAATTCAATCCTGCCTCTTTTCGCGCGCAGGGCCGATGCCAATGGCCGGAAGGACTATTGGCGGTCCGCGGCGCGATCTGTTGAATTCAGCTTATCGCGCAATCCGGCCCTCGGTTTGACGAAAGTCATATCCGGGAGCGCATCGCCCCCGGGGGCCGGACCGGCGACATTCGGACGGGTGACCGCAGGACCGGTGACATCGCCGAATTGGGCGGTGAAAAGCTTGTTGTTTCGGACTTGGGTTTGCGCCGATATTGTCGATAATCCCGGCAAGAGGCGGGGCGCGACCCGCCCGAGCAGGAAGTACTCCGAAGCGCAGTGCCACGTAAAGGAGGTTCCCATGGACCTGCAGTTGGCTTTGCCCCTGGATACCGCTTCAAGAAAGGAAGACCCCTTGCGCCAGGCGTGGATGCGCAGCGGCTTGAAGCTCCCTTACGAGTTGGCCCGCCAGGACCGCGCAATCGCGATATGTCTGCGCTGTCTCGCCGACGCGATGCGGCGCAAGCACGGAAGAAAACGCCGGGATTGAAGGCGCGCGAACCGTCAGGCGACGCTGGTATCTTCTTTCGGTTCCTTCGATTGGGCAATGTGCTTTTCGAGCGCTTTGAAAAAGCGCCCGGCGAGGTACTTCGCCACGCCGGACAACACGCGCTGGCCGACCCCGGCCACCACGCCGCCCACTTCCGCGCTGCCGGCGTAGCGCAGCACCGAGCCCTCCTCGCCTTGCGGCTCCAGATCGAAAGCGGCGCCGCCCTTCATGAATCCGATCGAACCCTGCCCCTCGACCGAGAGCACGTAATGCGCAGGTTCTTGCTTATCGGAAATCGCCACGCTGCCCATGTATTCGCCGCTGACGCTGCCCACCTGCAGTTTCAAGCCCATCTCGTAGCGGTCGGGCCCGACGGAGCGCACGGTATTGCAGCCGGGAATGATCTTCGCCAGCACCTCGGAATCGTTCAGCAGGCGCCACAGTTCGGCCTGCTGCACCGGCAGCGCGTATTCGCCTTTCAATTCGAGCGCCATCTCAGCTCCGGCACCAGCAGTCGGGCCGGATGCGAAACACGCCCCTGGCGTTGCCGCCGAGTATGGCTTCGCGTTCGGCCGCGGCGAAACCCGCCGCGTGCACCACTTTGCACGGCTCCATGTCGCCGATCGGAAACGGCATGTCCGATCCAAGCATGATTTTCGCGCTCCCCGCCTTGCCGGCGAGGAATTGCAGCGCATCGGCGTCGAAGACCACGCTGTCGAAATAGAGCGTCTCGAAGCCCTTGCGCGGATCGGCATACTTGCCCTGGCCGATGGTGAAGTTGCGCGCGAGGCGCCCGAGCACCAGCGGCAGCGCCGCCCCCCCGTGGGAAAGCACCAGCTTCATGCCGGGATACTTGAGCAAGTGCCCGGAGAACAGCAGGCGTGAAACCGCGATCGAAGTATCCGCGACGCGGCCGATGGCGTTGACCAGATCGTAGTCGGCCAGCCGCGGCTCGCCGCACAGAAACATAGGGTGAAGGAACACCGCTGCTTCGAGTTCCGAAGCCACCTGCCAGAACGGGTCGAGCTGCGGATCGTCGAGCACCCCGCCCAGGCCCTTGGGCAGCGTGCCTATCATCACGCCGCCGAAACCGGCCTGCATGGCCTCGCCCAGCACTTCGGCCGCCATCCTGCCATCCTGCAGCGGGACGGTGGCCAGGGGGGTGAAGCGCGTTTCCTCCGCCAGTGCCTCGCGCATGCAGGCATTGATGAAGCGGCTCCAGGCCAGACCTTCCTCAGCCGCGAGCTCGTAGCCGAAGCTGTCCAGCCAGCCGCCGACCAACTGATGATCGATGCCGTTCTTGTCCATCCAGTTGCGGCGCTCCGTCAGGTCGGACAGTTTGGGCGAAATCGGGCGCGTCGCCTCGCCGCCCGCAAACTGCAGACGCGCGCCTTTGTCGCCGCGCAGCAGCTTGACTCCGGGAAACGCGCCGGCGGCGGCGTCGAAACGCTGGAAGAACAATTGCGGCAGGTAGTGTGCGTGAATGTCGATGATCATCGCTTTGAGTCCAGCCCCTTATTGCACCTTGATGCCAGCCGCCTTGACCAGCGCGGCGTTGGACGCCACCTCGTCGCGCAGATAGGCGTCGTACTGCTCCGGCGTGAAAATCTGCATCTCCGCGCCGAGCTTGGCGTAACGATCTTTCACTTCCGGCGATTGCAGCGCCTTGACCGTCTCGGCGTGCAGCTTCGCCACTATGTCGCGCGGCGTCTTGGAGGGCACGAACATGCCGACCCAGAAGTTGTAGGCGGAATTGGGCACCCCCGCCTCTTCGGTGGTGGGCACCTCCGGCAGCGCGGACGAGCGCTTGCTCGAACCGACCGCCAGCGCCGTGAGCTTGCCGCCCTTGACCAGCGGCAGCGCGTTGACCACCGGGCAGAAGTAGTAATCGACGCGTCCGGCGACGAGGTCGGCAATCGCCTCGGGCGTGCCTTTATAGGGAACATGCACCGCTTCGATGCTTGCGCCCAGCCTGAAGCGTTCCGCGTTCAACTGCGTCGCACTGCCCGCGCCGGCCGAAGCGTAATTGAGCGATCCCGGCTTGGCCTTGGCCGCCGCGACGAGTTCGCTCACCGAAGTGATGCCCTTGCCCGGCGCAGTAACCAGCACGTTGGGAATATTCGCCAGCATGGTGATACCGGAGAAATCCTTCAGCGTGTCGAACGGCAGGTTCGGATAGGTCGAGGGCGTCACCGTCTGCGACGACGAATGGATCAGGATGGTGTAACCGTCGGGGTCGGCCTTGGCCACGAGCGCCTGGCCGATGGTCCCGCCAGCGCCGGGCCGGTTCTCCACGATCAGCGCCTGGCCGAGGAGCGCGCCCAGCCGGTCGGTCACCGCGCGCGCGGCAATATCGGTGCCGCTGCCTGCCGTGAACGGCACGATCACCCGAATCGGCTTTGTCGGCCAGCCCTGCGCCTCTGCTGCCGTGGTTCCGAGGCACAGCGCCGCCGTACAAATCAGAGTCACCAATCGTTTCATTATTTTCTTCCTCCTTCGTTGAAATTGCTTCCGTCCTGCATCCTGCTCCAGAGCGCGAGCGGCGTCATCGGCAACTCGTCGATCGAAGCCTTGATCGGAGCCAGCGCATCGTTGAGGGCGCACGCTATCGCGGCCGGCGCGCCCAGATATCCGGCTTCCCCCGATCCCTTCTGCCCGAAAGCGGTATGCGGCGATGGCGTGCAGTGATCCACGATTGAAATGCCGGGCACTTCGAGCGCGCTCGGAATGAGGTAGTCCATGAACGACTGGCTCTCCAATTGCCCGTTGTCGCTGTAGGCGAACTTCTCGTACAGCGCGGCGCCTATGCCGTGTGCGATGCCGCCGTAGGTCATGCCGTGCACGATGTCCGGGCTGATCATCACGCCGCAGTCGTGGCCGCAGGCGTAGCGCACGATCTTCGGCTGGCCGGTCGCGGGATCGATCTCGACCAGCACCACGTGCGCCTCGAACGAAAAGCAGGGGTACATCTGGATGCGGCCATCTGCCGTCGGCAGGCCGCCGCCGGTGGGCACCTCCCACACGAACTTCGCCTGCAGTCCGGGCTCCATCCCGGGCGGCAGCTGGTGAAACTTGCGGTGCGCGATTTCGACCAGTTGATCCCAGCTGAGCGTCTTGTTCGCGACACCCTTCGCGCTCACGCTACCCTCGTGATACTCGAGTTCGGCCGGATCGACCTTCAGGTTATGCGCCGCGATCGCCAGCAGCGCGGCCTTGATCCGGTTCGCCGCGCCGGCAGCGGCGCCCCCCAGCATGATCGCCATGCGGCTGCCCACCGGGCTGTTGGAAGGCAGCGCGTTGAGCGAATCGGCGTGCACCACGCGTATCGTATCCGGATCGCGCTCCAGCACTTCGCCGAGCACGGTGGCCACCAGTGTCTCGTGGCCCTGGCCGGAACTGGAGGTATTCATTACGCCCGTGATCGAGCCGGACAGGTCGATTCGCACCAGGCAGGAGTCCATCCAGGTCGTGGTCTGATTCTTCGGGTTGAACAAGGGCTCGAAAGAAGAATTGCCGCCGGAGGGTTCGAGACAACTGGCGATGCCGATACCGGCCAGACGCCCTGACTCCCTGGCCGCGTCGCGCGCCGCGACCAGCGCCGGATAATTGGCCGCGACCAGGGCTTTGTCCAGCACCGCATGGTAATCACCGCTGTCGTAAGTCGTCCCGCTGGGTATCAGGTAGGGAAACTGGTCCTTGCGGATGAAGTTCTTCTTGCGCAACACGATGCGGTCCATGCCCAGGTGGCGCGCCACCCGGTCGATGGCCGATTCCAGTGCGTAGTTGGTCGGCGACTGGCCGAAGCCGCGCACCGCCTCCTGCGCGGTCTTGTTGGTCATCACCGAGATCGGTTCGTATTCCACGCTGTGGATCTGATACGGCCCGATGATTGCGCCCACGGGTTTGCCCAATTGCAGCGGCGAGCGCCCGGCGTAGGCACCGACGTCGTCCAGCGCGCGGATCTTCAGCGCATGGATCGTGCCGTCGGCATCGAAGGCGACCTGCAGGTCGAATATGCGGTCCGGGCCGTGCATGTCCCCGCCGCGCATGTTCTCCAGCCTGTCCTCTATCAGGCGCAGGGGCATGCCGAGCTTTTTCGCCAGATAGCCGACCAGCACCGTGTGCTTGATGCCGCGCTTCACGCCGTGGCTGCCGCCGACATCGACGTCGTAGTGCACGCGCACCGCATTGCCGGCTAAGCGCAGCGCCCGCGCCGTCTGATCCGGAAATTTCGGCATCTGGATCGAGGCCCACACATCGAGCAACTGCTGGCCCGGATCCCACTGCGCCGCGACGCCGAAAGTCTCGAGCGGCACGGTCGCGCTGCGCCCCCAGCGCACGCGAAACGCAAGCCGGTGCTCGGCGCGGGCGAAGTCTGCTTCGACCGGCCCCCAGACGAATTTACGCTGGAACAGTATGTTGCTGCCATGCAAGGGATGCACCAGCGGTGCGCCGGGCAATATCGATTTCTCCGGATCGAGCACATACGCGGTCGGTTCGTAGTCGATCTCGATCTTCTCCGCCGCGTCCTCTGCCAGCGCGCGCGAGTCGGCGACCACCGCCGCGACCCACTCGCCTGCATAGCGCACCACGCCGTTCGCCAGCGGATAGCGCGTAACCTTGGGCGCATCCACGCCCGGGAGCAGCGCCTCGGTCCCCGCGCACAGTTCCGCGCCGGTGAGCACGTAGTGCACGCCTGCGAGTGCGAGCGCGTGTTCGGTGCGGATCGCCTTGATGCGCGCCGAAGCGTGCGGGCTGGTGACCAGGGCCACGTGCTTCATTCCCGGCAGCGCGATGTCGGCGACGAAGCGCCCGTGCCCGGTGACGAAGCGGGGATCTTCCTTGGTGCGGCGCTTCTTGCCGATATATCGGAAGCCGGACGCCTGCTCTGCGCTCACGCTGCCGCCGCCTTGTTCGATGCCGCCAGCTTGATCGCATCGACGATCTGCTGATAGCCGGTGCAGCGGCACAGGTTGCCGCCTATCGCCTCGCGGATCTCGTGGTCCGTCGGCGCGGAGTTGATTTCGAGCAGCGCATGCGCGGCGATGATCATGCCCGGCGTGCAATAGCCACATTGCGTCGCGTGCGTTTCGCAGAACGCGTCCTGCAGCGCGCCCGGCGTGCCGTCGGACTGCGCCAGCCCCTCTATCGTGGTGACTTTGCAGCCGTCTGCCTGCACCGCGTAGACGAGGCAGGAGCGCACCGGCTCACCGTCCAGCAGCACCGAGCATGCACCGCAGATGCCGTGCTCGCATCCGGCGTGGGTGCCGGTCAGGCGCAGGGTATCGCGCAAGAAATCGACCAGAGTAAGGCGCGCCGCCACCCGGGCCTCGCGCAGTTGGCCGTTCACCTCGATTGAAATCGTATAGTGCGTCTCCATCAATCCGAAACCCTCACAGCGTGAATTGCGTGCTCTTTGGCGGCGCGCAGCACTTTGCCGACCAGCACCCGGGCCAGGTGGCGGCGATACTCGGCCGTGGCGTGCAGATCGCCCTCGGGATCGATCAGATCCAGCGCCGCGGCAGCCGCGTCGTCGATGGAGCGCTCGCTCAGCGGCATTCCGACGAGTTGCGCCCCGAGTTCGGGCAAAGCCAGGGGCACGGGCGCCGCGCCGCCTATGCCCAACTCCACCCTGAGGCAGCGGCCGTCAGCATCCATGGCCAGTTGGGCGCATGCCGAAACCAGCGCAAAATCGCCGTGCCTGACGCTGACTTCGTCGAACGCGCAGCCGCGCAATTCATCCGCGCCGGTGCTGGTCCAGACCGGAAAGCGGATCTCGGTCAGGCATTGTTCCGGCGCGATCGCGGTGATCATGGGCGCAAGATAGAAATCGCGCGCCGCGATCCTGCTCACCCCCGACGTGTCGCGCAGTTCCAGCGTCGCATCGAGCACGCACGCCACCAACGCAATCTCGGCGGAAGTGTCGCCGTGGGCGACAGAACCGCCTATGGTGCCGCGGTTGCGGGTCTGCACGTGCCCGACCCAGCGCAAGGCGCGCGCGAGCAGCGGCACGCTGGCGCGGGCGAGCGCGTCGCGCTCCATCACGCACTGGCGCACCGCGGCACCAACCGCAAAATGACTGTCCTTGCCCGCAGAATCCTGGGCCACCGCGGCAAGGCCCTGGAGCTCGGCCAGGCGGCTGATGTCGATCAGCCAGGCGGGGCGGGCAAGCCGCATCGCCATCATCGGCACCAAGCTCTGGCCGCCTGCGATCAGCTTTGCCTCCGGCCCATGCGAAGCGAGCAGGCTGCAGGCCTCGGCCAAAGACGCGGGGCGGGCGTATTCGAACGGAGCGGCTTTCATAAGCCGAATGATGCCCGGAAACCGGCGGTCGCGGCTATCTCAGGTTGCATATTTCGGCTACGAAAGACCCGAGCGACCAGGCGCGCTGGCAACGCTCTATATCTGACTCCCGGCCAAAGCGCCCTCGTACAAAGCTTCGGGGATAGCGCGGGGCTCTACGCAATCCCCTATCACATAGACCTCAGCCACGCGGCTGCGAAAAGCCTCCGCCCCGGTCGGCTCGGGCTCAGACCCGCGCGCGAGGACCACGAAATCGGCGTCCACCGTCAGTTCGCCACCCCCCGCCTCGGCGAGGACAGCGTGTGCGCCCCTGATCTCGCGCACGTCGCAGCGCGTGTGCACGGACACCCCTAACCGGCGCAGGCGCGCCAGCAGCGGCGCGCGGTAGCTCGCCACCACGTCGCCGGCCAGATCTGCCGCCGGCGAACGCGACGCCAGAGTAACCCGGTTGCCGCGCTCGGCCAGAAACTCCGCCGTCTCGCAGCCCATTTGCCGACCGCCCAGAACCAGCACCGCCTGGCCTTGCAACGCCGGGCGGCCTTGCAGCGCATCCCACGCCGAGACCACTTTATCCGCTGCGGCGCCTTGCACCTGCTCCTGCCGCGGCCGGGCGCCGGTCGCAAGCACCACCGCGTCGACCTCGCATTGTGCCAGATCTTCAGGCCGGAATAGGGTCGACATGCGGAATTCCACCCCGGCCTTTCGCGCCTGCGCGATCAAGCCTTGCCGCAGCCATTCGATTTTCTCCTTCTGCGGCGGCAGCACGGCAAGCGGAAGTTGCCCGCCCAAGTGCGCGCTGCGCTCGTACAGCACGACCCGGTGACCGCGCAGGGCCGCGACCCGCGCCGCTTCCAGACCTCCTGGTCCCCCGCCCACGACGATGACGCGCTTCGCTTTGGGCGGCGGCAGGACCGCCGCGAACTCGCGCTCGCGGCCGACTTCCGGATTCACCAGACAGCGTATCGGCCGCGTGTGCAGCAAGGCGAGGCGGCAATAGTCGCAGGAAATGCAATGGCGAATCTCTTCCCCCATGCCCGCCTTAGCCTTTTCCGGCCAATCCGGATCCGCCAGGAACGGGCGCGCGAGCGCGATAAAGTCGGCCTTTCCCTGCACCAGAACATTTTCCGCAAACCCAGGATGGCGGATTTCGCCGACGACGATGACCGGTGCCGTCACGCGCTGCTTGATCGCATCGGCGTAGCCGGTGAGCCATCCTTCCGGGCGCGCCATCGGACTGGTATCGGCCGGCACCAAACCGATAGGCGCGGTACCACCGGCCGAAACATGGATCGCGTCCACGCCCCAAGCGTCCAGGGCGCGTGCGATCTGCACCGCCTCGTCAATACCGTAGCCGCCCTCGGCGCTCATGCGGAACAAGAGCGCAAAGCGCGCGCCCACCGCCTCGCGCACCTTGCGCACCACCATCGCGGCGAAACGCAGCCGGTTCTCCGTATTGCCGCCGTAGGCGTCGGAGCGCTGATTGGACGCCGGCGAAAGAAATCCGTGTATCAGGTAGCCGTGCGCGCCGTGAATCTCGACCGCGTCGTAGCCGGCGCGCTGCGCGCGCTGGGCGGCGCTCGCAAAGCGCTCGGCCAGTTCTTCAATCTCCTGCTCCGTAAGCGCCCGCGGGATCGTGCTGCTCCCTTCCGCGGCGATGGGCGATGGCGCGAGCAGCACGCCGCCGGTGAGCCCCGGATGCGCGCGCGCGCCGCCGTGATGGATCTGCAGCGCAATCTTGGCGCCGTTGCGGTGAACGGCCTCGACCAGCTCGACATGGCCGGGCACGAGGGCGTCGCGGTCTATTCCGAGTTGACATGCGAATGCCTTGCCGCTGGGGGCGACGTAGCTCGCCTCGACGATGATCAGCCCCGCGCCGCCCCTGGCGCGGCGCAGGTAGTAGTCGAGCGTGCGCTCTGTCACCGCCCCGTTCTCCGCGGCGAGCTGCACCACCATGGGTGCCATCACCAGCCGGTTTCGAAGTTCCATCCCCCCGATTTTCCCGGGAGAGAACAATGTAGGGCACGGATCCGTTTGCATCACTTCGCCTCCTCGCTGCGCAAATGCCGCCTCATTCGGGCGGTTACTTGAGCATGTTAGCGCAATGGCGGCAGCAATTCTTTTCAAGCTTGAAAAAACAGGACCGCAGAAGCGAAAAAGCCCCGCTTCGGCACGGGGCTATTCTCGGAAAGCGGAAAGTCTACTTGGCGCGAGAACCCACCACTTCGATTTCGACGCGGCGATTCTTGGCACGACCTTCCTTGGTCTTGTTGTCGGCGATCGGCTGCGACTCGCCCTTGCCTTCGGTGTAGATGCGATTGGCTTCGATGCCTTTGCTTACCAAATACGCCTTGACCGATTCGGCGCGACGCACCGACAGTTTCTTGTTGTAAGGAAGGCTGCCGACACTGTCCGTGTGCCCGATGGCGATGATCACTTCCAGATTCACCGCCTTCAACTTGCCCACCAATTCGTCGAGCTTGGTTTTGCCTTCGGCCTTGATCACGGATTTGTCGAAATCGAAATGCGCATCTGCCGCCATCGTAATCTTCTCGGCCACCGGCTTGGGCGCCGCAGGCTTCGCGACCGGCGCAGGCGCGGGCGCGGGGGCGGGTGGGGCTGGCTTGGCGACAGGAGCAGGCGCAGCCGGTGCGGCTTTCTTCGGCACCAGATCGGGGTCGCATTCGATGGTCGCCATGGCGGGCGTCCAATAGCCCGCGTGCCAGCAAAGCCCGGTCGCGTTCTTGACGTACATCCCGCTCGAGCCCCAATAGCCTTGACCCACCTGCCCCAATGCCGCAGTGCTTCCAAAACCAAGCGCAAGCGCCGCGGCAAGAGCCAGCCCGAACTGCCTTACTGTCCTGTTCATCTCGTTCCCCTCGAAAAGTGATCCACCATACCGCGCGCATGTTTCACGCATATTTCATGTTGGACGCAAGCGCATCCCCGGATGTTGACAAAAATCAAATTTCCGCGCCAGCGCCGTCCGGGCGCCCGCATTGCCGCGGGCGCTTTTCGATGAATTCCCGCGAGACTATTTCTTGGCAGGCTCCGCCGGTGCGGCGGCTTTCGCCGGTGCCTCGGCCGGTGCGGGCGCGGCGCCTTTTGCCGGAGCCGGCACCGCAGCGGGCGCCTTCGTGACTTCGATCTTGGCCTTGGCCTTGAGTTCGTCAAAATACTTTCTCAAATTCTGCTGCTGCACCTGCTGCCGCAGCTCTTCCTTGATCTGTTCCAGCGGCGGGAACGCCTTCGGGCGCGAATCGTCCAGAAAAATCACGTGATAACCGAATTGCGACTTGACCGGCTCGGCAGAAAACTTGCCCGCCTCCAGTTTGGCGACCGCCGCGCCGAATTCAGGGACCATGCCGCGCGGATCGAACCAGCCCAGATCGCCGCCCTTGCCCTTCGAACCGCCGTCTTTGGATTTTTCCTTGGCCAGCGCTTCGAACGCTTTCGGATTCTTCGTCAGCTTGGCGATGATGTCCTTGGCATCGGCTTCCTGCTCTACCAGGATATGGCGCGCCTTGTACTCCGTGCCCGCCGCCTGGGCTTTGAATTTTTCATATTCCGAGGTAAGCGCCGCGTCGCCGATGACGTTGTTCTTGAGATAGTCTTGAATGAGCGCGTCGACCAGGATCGATTGCCGGCTCAATTCGAGTTTGTCCTCAATCTCGGGCACCTTGTCCAGGCCCTTCTTCACCGCTTCCTGCGTGATGACGAGTTGCATCGCCAGACGATCGATGAATCCGCTGCGCACGTCGGCGTTGCCGTCACGGCCAAGATCGGTGCGCTGCTTGAGCATCATTGCAACGAAACGCTCGCTGATGGGCGTCCCGTTCACGGTGGCCGCCGCGGGCCCTTTGCCCACTGTGGCGCCGCTGGTTGTCTCGGGTGCGTTGCAGGCGACCAAAACCAGTGCCGAAACCGCACCAGCCAGCAGAATTCTGTATTTGATAGACATCGTTGCGTTTCCCTATAAAAATGGCCGTTTCGGGACCGGATCGCGAACGACAGGTCCCGCATAACCGCATATTTTACCAGTTTGAGATTGCATCAATTCCGAAAAATTCGCGGTCGCAGGAAACGCTGGATCGCGCTCCAGGAGCGGGCTACCTTCGCTTTACCCGGCAGCGCTTGAATCACCGCCGCTGAGACCTGCCGATCAGATCCAAAAGGACCTGCCGCGGCAGTCCGTCCGCGACCATCCTTCCGCTGGCGACGAGCGCCGGACCGCGCGATTGCGGGCCGGGGCGGTATGTCAATTCGGCCGCTGCGGGCCGGATGCCTTACATGGCGCGGATCTGCACCTTGCGAAAGCGGATGGTGCCGGCCGCAGACTGCAGCGCGAAAGGCCCGCTGCGGTGCTTGTTATCGATAACGTCCGCCGTCTGCTGCCCGTTCAACACTGCGACGATGCGGTTGCCGCGCGCCGAGATCTCGTAGGTATTCCAGCGGTTGGCCGCCTTGGGCGCAGGCTGCGCGACCGCGCCGAAGTCGACGATGCCGCCGGTGGCGTAGCGCTGATCGGGCCGCTTGTCCCAGACATTCACCTCGTAGGCGCTGTCCGCGCCGACCTTGTTGCGGTCCTGGCAGCGAATGAAAATGCCGCTGTTGGCGTTCTCGTCGGCCCAGAACTCGGCACGAATCTCGAAATCGGTATAGGAGTCCTTGGTCACCAGGTATCCGGCCTTGCCGTCCTTCCCCTGCAGCGCGCCGTCGACGAAACTCCAGTTGCCCTGGCCGATCTGGGTCCAGCCGTCCAGATTGTTCGTCGATGAGTCGATCAGCGTAATCCAGCCTCCGCTCAACGTACCTCCACCTCCAGCGCATCCTGCAAGCCCTGCACCCAGTAAAGCGATTCCGCTGGCCAGAAACGTTCTGCGGTCGGTCATGGTTTTCTCCCCTTTTAGTGGCGTTTTCGCTGAGGCGAAATTGCCGATTGAAAATGCATTGTTCAACTTCTCGCTCAAAGTATCCCTGCCGCTGTCTGCCATGTCAACCGCGCGGGGCCGCGCCTGCTTACGCCACCCGCGGTTGTTACTCGTAGAGCAGCAGGCTCTGGCGCTCGCTCCGCCAGGTCTGCTCGTCAGCGGATGCAAGGCGGTCGAGATCGGCCGGTTCCGCCGCGGGATCATCCACCCATTGGCGCAGCAAGGGACTGCCGTTGATCAGGTCGATCGCCGGCCTGCCCTGCTCGTACTCGTAGGCGAAATCGCGCCACAGCGGGTAGTCCGGATGGAGCCGGCGCAAGCACTTGAACGCGAGCGCAATCAGGCGCCAGGGTTTGAACGCCGCGTGGTCGTAGTGGACCGGATCGTCGACATGCAGTTGCAGCCCGTGGCAGAGTTCTCCAGCGTGCTTGTGAAACGTCGGCTCGAACCAGCACGAGCGCAGACGGCAGCCGGCCAGCCAGCCGGGTGCCATGCGCCGCATCTCGGCCAGCAGGGCGTCGGCTTCGATATCCGGCGCGCCGAACAACTCCAGCGGCCGCGTCGTGCCGCGCCCCTCGGAGAGGGTCGTACCCTCCAGCATCACCGTGCCGGCGTAGCAACGCGCCATCGACAGATTGGGCGCGTTCGGGCTCGGATTGACCCAACTGCGCTCGTTCAGCGGCCAGCCGTAACCGGGTGCCGCGGCGGGCGACCACCCCTCCATGCCGACTATCTCCAGTTCGACCTCGAGCCGGAGTTCGGCGCAAAACCAGCGCGCGAGTTCCCCCATGGTCAGCCCGTGGCGCATGGGCAAAGGGCCGGCGCCGACGAAGCTTTCCCAGCCGGGCCGCAGGCGCAATCCCTCCACCGGCCGGCCGGCCGGGTTGGGGCGGTCCAGTACCCACACCGCCTTGCCATGCCTTGCTGCGGCCTCGAGCATGTAGCGCAGGGTGGTGATGAACGTGTAGGTGCGGCAACCCAGATCCTGCAGATCGACCAGGAGCACATCGAACCCATCCATCATCGCCGCGGTCGGCAGGCGCACTTCCCCTGAAGGGCCGTACCACGGGATGCCC
>CAYNVY010000031.1:0-28051 GCA_964400745.1 uncultured Enterobacteriaceae bacterium
ACCACTCGCTCCACGCGGTGTAAGCCAGCGTGCCGGCAACGACCAGCGCACCGCCCGCCCATGGCCGCGACACCGGCCAGTCCGCGCGCCGAAGCACCAGGCCTGCCAGCGCAAACAGCGCGAGCGCAATCATGACATCGCCGAGCGAACAGTGAAACAATGCCCAGGCTATGCTCAGGGGCTTCGCCTCGGCCCAGATGGTGTACAGCCTAAGCTGAGCGACTTCCCACCCCAGGTTCAGCACGAAGGCGAGCGCGGCCCACAGGCCGGTGCGCGCGAGCATGCGCTGCATTACCGCAAAAACCGGGTTTGCGCCCGCCTCGGCCGATGGCAGCTTACTTCGCATCCCTGGGATGGAAGTGCTTGGTTCTGTCGTGCATGGCATGTGGCTTGTTCGCCATGGGATCAGGAGCTACCTGTGGAATCCCTGTTTTTTCCTCTACGTGGGAGTGCGGTTTCATTTTCTTCTGTGGCGCCGCTTTTTCTATCTTGGCATCGGCCGGGGTATCCGTTGCGGCGCCGGCATTGAGCGAAAGCGCCGCCATGATGGCGAACAGGGGGGCGGCGAGAGTGGGGTTCATTTTCATGATCATCTCCTTCGAAGTGTTGGCAGCAATGGCTGAAATCTCGGCCGGACGCTTGTCCGAACTCAGCCGACAAACCCAGTCTGCGCCATCGCCGCCGGCGCCAACATGACAGCTTGATTACATTGTTGTCAGCGTACGGAAATGGGGTGCGGGGGAACGATTGTGCTCTTGGAGAAGATACCGCGCGACGCGCCCGTCGATCTGGCTTGCGCTCTTGCGGCAAGTTTCGGCGGTGCGCGCATATTGTTGCTGCTTTAGTAAACAGGCGGGGGAGTTGGCGAAGCCGTACCCCCCGCGCTTGCCGGGGAGCCGCTATGGGCGGACATCGGATGCATTGCATGATGGTGGCGCATCATGTCGCCGCCTTCCATGTGTTTATGACCGGCTTGTTTCATGCCGCCCGGCGCGCTGCTTCCCATGGCCATCGGGCCGCCCATGCCGCACATCGCCTGCATGTTTTGGTGCATGGCCTGCTCCAGTTTCGCGCGCTCCACCGGGTCGCTGGTCGCGCGGATGATTTCCATCTGCTGCTGCATGCTTTTCATTCTTTCCTGCATCTGGGACATGTGTTTGTCCATGTCCATGCTCATCCCCGGCTTGTCGTGCACATGTTTGTCCTGCGCCGCGACGATAGGCGCCGCCAGGGCACCGGCAACGATTACGGAAATTAGGATTGGAGTTTTCACGATGGCGTTTCCTTTTAGGAGTTGAAGTTGAATCCGAATCTCGAACCGCTCGGTCGAATTGATGGCCCTATAGCCAAGAGCGAAGACCTTGATCTTGGTATAGGCGCAAACATCTTAGACGTCCGTTCGCCAGCGCACGCAATACCCATCAGACGCAATGCGGATACGGGCCAAGCGCGCCGGACGAACCGCTTGCGAGCAGAAGAAGACAGGCGGGCACTTCCTTCATAGTGACCGCACAATGAGCTTATTGACCGTATTTTTGGTAGACCGAATACTTACCGTCGGTCTGGAACAGCAGCACTTCGTAGGGATCGCTGCGCGGCCCTTCCATTCCTGGTGAACCCAAGGGCATGCTCGGTACTGCAAGGCCTTTCGCTTTGGGTCTTTCCGCCAGCAGGCGCTTTATTTCGCGTGCCGGCACATGACCCTCGATCGCGTACCCCCCCGCCTGCGCGGTATGGCAGGAACCGAGCGCATATGGCACGCCGAATTTGGCTCGATATTCAGAAGCGTCGCCGACATCGTGCGCCTTGACAGTGAAGCCATGTTGCTTCAAGTGCTTGATCCACGCCGTGCAGCAGTCGCAGTAAGGGCTCTTGTAGACCTCGATCACGGTCTGCTGCGCATGCGCGGGTTGCGACAGCAAAAGGACGAGGACTGCCGCTGTCAGGGTGATTCTCATACGCTTCATCTAGCTCTATTTCGGAAATGGCTTCAATCAATAGGCTTTCGCCACCGCATTGTTGACCAGCTTTTTCAACTGCTCGTAGCCGAAGTCCGGCAAGGGTCGGCCGTTTACAAAAAATTCCGGGGTCATGGTGACTTTGAGCGCCTTGGCGTCGGCCAGATCCTGCGCAATCATGCGGTCGATCTCCGGAGCGTACATATCGCGCTTGATGCGCTCCATGTCCAGTCCCAGCTTACCCAGTTGCGGCCATACGAATTGCAGCTCTGCCCTGTGGTTCGGCGCCCAATAAGGTTGAGAGGCTAGAACAGCTTCCAGTGTCTGCCAGAATTTGTCCTGTTTCCGTGCCGCCTCGAGAATCCTCACCACGTTGTCCGAGCCGGCGTGAAACGGGGCGTAGCGCAGCGAGAGCCGCACCTTGCCGTCGTTTGCCTTCAGTAGATCCTTGACCAAGGGATAGAACTCGCGGCAGGTTCCGCAGGCCGGATCGAAAAACTCGACCAGATGCACCTTGGCTTCTGCCGGCCCCAGTCTGGGTGAATGGTCGCGCGAAAGAAACACCAGGTTCTGTTCTGCGAGCTTAGCTCCCTGGTCGAGCTTGTCCCGATTGTATGCGAGCGCGCCCAACACGAAGACGGCCAGCAGCACAACTACGGAAACTATGAACACTGATTTCTTGCTTTGGCTGGTTTTTTTTGTTTGAGCACTCTTATTCATTTGGACACCTTGAAATGAGTCGATAGGAGAAGCACGCCGATGAGGGAAAACGCGATCAGCGAAAGCAGGGGAATCGTCAAAAAGCCGAACCACTCGATAACCTGGTCCTTGCAGGGAATACCTTGTGTGCATGGCCTGATGCTTTCCGGAACGATGCCCGCAACGACGAGCACATGGAACAGGGCGATCAGCCAGCCGACCACGGTAAGCGGAAGCGCATAGCGCGCAATCCTCGCGTCGAACGGAAACAGTCCGGCCGGCAGTATGAAGACCAGAGGAAACATGAAAATGCGCTGGTACCAGCACAATGCGCAGGGAACGATATCCATGACCTGGCTGAGAAACAGGGCCCCCAGGCTAGATCCGCTGGCTATGAGCCAGGCGAGAAACGCCAGGGTCCAGGCGCTGTCTGGCGAAGAATCCTGCTCGCCTGGATTACGCATGTTCATCGTCAAGGCACTTCGGCAATAGGCGAACCCGCTGCCCGAGTCGCCACATTAGCCAACTAGTTCAGCGATGGTCGTGAGGCGATTTCTTTGCCGCCGGCGACGGATTGCGGCAGCAGTTGTCGTCGGCCTTGCCTGCGATTCCTTGCTTGTTCTGCTCTGCGGCATCGGGGCGTCTGTCCTTTATTGCCGGCAGTACTTTTTCGGCCTTTGCGTCCTTTGCCGGCTTTTCATCGGCGGCGTTAGCGACGAATGCCCCATTGAGCACGACAGACAAAGCCGTCAGAATCAGCGTGTGCCTCAGGTTCATGAACAAATTCCTTTATGGTTGAAAATTGGTCTTTTCAGTAAGTAGACTCGACGCAGCCAGCATTTTGTTTTCAGCTACCCAACAAATAGCTGACAGCGCCATTACAAGTTTGTAATCTTGTGGAATTCGGGCCAGTCGCGCGCACAATTGGCGCGTGTAACCATGGCCACAAGGAAGCGCGATGAAAATCCTGATCGTCGAAGACGAACAAAAGACCGGCGACTACCTGAAGCAGGGCCTGTCCGAGGCCGGCTTCGTGGCCGACCTGGCGCGGGACGGCGTCGACGGCCTGCACCTGGCGCTGACGGGCGACTACGACCTCGCGCTGCTGGACGTGATGCTGCCCAAGCTCGACGGGTGGGAGGTGCTGCGACAGATCCGGCACAATGGCAAGCACCTGCCCGTGCTGTTTCTCACCGCCCGCGATCAGGTCGAAGACCGGGTGAAGGGCCTGGAATTCGGCGCGGACGATTACCTGGTCAAACCCTTTGCGTTCTCCGAGCTGCTGGCACGCGTGCGCACGCTGCTGCGCCGGGGCAAGGCGAGCGAACCGGAACTGCTGCAGATCGCCGACCTCGAACTCGATCTGCTGCGCCGGCGCGTGACGCGCGCGGGACGGCGCATCGATCTCACCGCCAAGGAATTCGCGCTGCTCGAACTGCTGCTGCGGCGCCAGGGCGAGGTGCTGCCGCGCTCGCTGATCGCATCGCAGGTGTGGGACATGAATTTCGACAGCGACACCAACGTGATCGAGGTCGCGGTACGCCGATTGCGCGCGAAGATTGACGATCCATTCGAGCCCAAGCTCATACGCACCGTCCGAGGCATGGGCTACGTGCTGGAAGTCCCGGAAACCGCATGATCCGACCGCAGTCGATCACCTTCCGTCTGACGCTGTTCTTTTCGACGGTATCGACGGCCGTGTTGCTCGTCGTCGGCTATCTGATCGGCACTCTGGTCGAGCAACACTTCGAGGAAATCGACCTGAACGACCTCAACGGCAAGCTGCAACTGGTGCGCCATACATTGGTCACGGCGCGCGCCCCTGGCGAAATGGAAGCCGTCCCGCAACGCCTGGCGGACGCGCTGGTGGGACATCACGGGCTGTCTGTTGCCGTCCTCGGACCGGATCGGAAAACGCTGTTCACTTCGCCCGACGCGATTTTTCCCGCTAGCCTGCTCGAAAGCCCGATGCGGGAAGACTCATCCGGGCGTGCAAGGCTATTGACCTGGGAAAAGGATGGGAAAGCATACCGTGGCATCGCAGCGGCAGCCGTCACCGGCGTCGCCGGGCAGCCGCCGGCCACCGTTGTCGTGGCCGTCAATATTGAGCATCACCAAATGTTCATGGAAGCGTTCCAAAAAAGTCTCTGGTGGGCGATCGCCGCGAGCATCGCGCTGACTGCGTTGCTCGGCTGGATTGCGGCGCGCAGAGGACTCGCGCCGGTACGCGACATGGCGGATGTAGCTAAAGGCATTTCCGCCCATCGCCTCGGTGAGCGTCTTCCGCCCGAATCGGTGCCGATGGAACTGGTCGATCTCGCAGTTGCATTCAACGACATGCTCGCCCGCCTCGAAGGCTCGTTTACGCGGTTGTCCGATTTCTCGTCGGATTTGGCGCACGAGTTGCGTACGCCCATCAGCAACCTGATGACCCAGACGCAGGTGGCGATTTCCAAAACGAGAACGGCAGATCAATATCGTGAGGTGTTGTACTCAAACCTGGAGGAGTACGAACGGCTGGCGCGCATGATTGCAGACATGCTGTTCCTGGCCAAAGCCGACAACCGGCTGATCGTGCCGAGCAGCGAGCTGGTGGATCTGGCCGCCGAGGCGAGGGAGCTGTTTGGCTTTTATGAAGCATTTGCAGAAGAACAAGGCGTCAGCTTGGTTCTCGCTGGAACCGGGATCGTCCGCGGCGACCGCCTGATGCTGCGCCGCGCTCTGAGCAATTTGCTTTCCAACGCCATCCGGCACACGCCGCGCGGCGCGCGTGTCAAGGTGCTCATCGAGCAGCGCAATTCCGGAGAAATCCAGCTCTGCGTCGACAACCCGGGGGAGGACATCGAACCCGAACACCTGCCGCGGCTGTTCGACCGGTTCTATCGCGTCGACCCGTCCCGCCAGAAGGCGAGCGAGGGAGCCGGGCTCGGCCTGGCGATCACCAAATCGATCGTCGAAGCACACAAGGGAACGATCCAGATTTCGTCGTCGAACGGATCCACCCGCTTCGCCATCACCTTTCCTGCGCCTGCCAGCGGGGTCTGATTCTTGGCGTGTTGGACGGGTGGCGGTACGTCCATCAGGGCGTCACGGGAACGCACGCTTGGGCGACACCATGTCCGTCCACGCGCCCGCAGGGCCAGGCTGACCCAATCTGGGTTCGCTCCATACGAAGCGTTTCCACGCTTAGCAGGATACGCAGCGCGATTACATTCTTGTAACCCGAGGGTCATGTTTTCGTCGGGGTTCCGCGCCTATAGTCCATACACGACGGACGCAAGACCTAGTCCGGGCCAAGCGTGCCTCAAGGCGTCGGGCCAACATCGTTACTTTACTTTTGCCACCAAGGAGATTCAATCATGTCCATCAACACAAAGATCCGCATCACCATTCTTGCTTCTGCATTTGCGCTCGCCGCCGCGACGCCTTTGGCTTTCGCCCTCGATACCGGCACGACCTTCCGCGGGATGCACACCGACCCGGGCGGCACGCCGGATGCGCCCGCCGCAATGCACTCCCAGGAGGTCATGCAGAAAATGATGCGCTCAGGCGGCATGATGGCCAATAGCGGGACGTGGCACCAGGGTATGCACACCGACGCGGGCGGCACGCCGGATGCCCCTGCAGGGCGCCACAGCCAGATGCTGATGCAGAAGCAGTTCGCACCGAGCAGTTCGGCCCCGGTTGCACCGATACAGGCCTGGGTGCCGAACTATTGAGCAGCCGCATCCATCTCGCACACGGGGGGCGCCGCAGCGTAGCGGCGCCCCCCGTTTTTGTTAGTTCGACGAGCCGCAACAGTCTTGTCGCAACGGCCTTTGGATGCGGGCAACAACTGCCTTTGAATGACGTTTCTACTATCGTGATCGCCAATGTCGATCAACGCCCCCAGCCAGTTCGTCGCCTGGTTCCGCTCCGCGGCGCCGTATTTCAACGCGTTCCGGGGCAAGACTTTCGTCATCGCCTTCGGCGGCGAAGTCGTGGCCGACGGCAAATTCGCCGTGCTGACGCAGGACATCAACCTGCAGCGCAGCACCGGCATACGCCCGGTGCTGGTGCACGGCTCGACCCGTTTCGCGATCACCTTCCCCGCCGCGGGCTAGACAGGGCGGCTCCGCGTCCATGCGCGGGAAGATAGGGCACTCTTAATTCCTCGCCTTATGTGCGCCAGCACACAGACCAGAGAATCATATTGTGCTTTCGCAGCCAAGATCGCATACTGACCCGCAGCTGCAACCCGTTGCCGGAAACGGGATGCCCACGGACCCATGGAAGGGAGAGAACCATGAAGACGTGCATCGCGTTGGCGCTATTGCTATTTGGCGTGACTTGCTTCGCTCAATCGCCGGCCGATGGCAAGCCGCGCGCTCAGACAGTCTATCCGGAGCCAGATGCGATAGCCGCCTGGCAGGGGCTTGCAGCGGGCTACCTGCGCAAGGCGCTCAAGGACCGGACGCTGGACCGGGATCCGGAATTGAACGCGCGCGTCGATGCCGTAATGGCCAGGGTTGGCGCAGCCGTGGCTGCCGTCGATGCGCGCTTCGAGCGCGCGTCCTGGAAGGCCATTCTGATCGAGGATTTTGGCTACGGCGCGGCGGCGTTCCCGGGAGAAACCATAATCCTGGACGCGAAGTTCGTGCGTGCGCTGCGCCTCGGCGACGACGAACTCGCCCTGATCCTGTCGCATGAGGCGGCGCACCTCGTTTGCGGTCACGCCTCGGTAAAGCTGTCGTTCATGGCCGAATACCTCGGAAAGGAAAATCTGCCCACCGCGCGCACGGCGCTGCTCGAATTTCTGGCCAAGGATTCCTACGCCCTTGCTTATCGACCCACTGCGCAGTTGCAGGAGCGCGAGGCGGACGAGATCGGGGCGGCCATTTTCTTCGTGTCCGGATACGATAGCCAACGCGCTCTTGCGATATTCGACAAACTGGTGAAGTTGGAGTCCGGCGACGACGCGCAGGATGCGGACTCCCACGATACTGCGGACCTGCGCAAGCAGGCGGTGAGCGCGGTGATTGAGAAACTGCGGCAGGCGACACCACGCACGACGCGCCCCTGAGCGGCAAACAAGCGCACACGAGCGTCCGGGCACGCGAGCGACCGGACGCGCGCCCGCGCCAGCGCGGCGCCTGCCTCCAATCCACGCCGCCAATCCGAGTCCTGTCCTGACCTAAACGGTCCGAAACGGGCTTGGGAAGCCGACGGCAAGTGCCTTAGAATGGCGTTTTGCCCACAGCGATCGCCCATGTCGACCACCGTTCACAGCCAGTTCGTCGCCTGGTTCCGCTCCGCGGCGCCGTATTTCAACGCGTTTCGGGGCAAGACCTTCGTCATCGCCTTCGGCGGTGAAGTCGTGGCCGACGGCAAGTTCGCCGTGCTGACGCAGGACATCAACCTCTTGCGCAGCACCGGCATACGCCTGGTGCTGGTGCACGGCTCGCGCCCGCAGATCGAAGCCCAGTTGAAGCAGCGCAACGCGCGTTCGCGCTACCACGCCGGGATGCGCATCACCGACGGCGTCGCGCTCGAATGCGTGAAGGAGGCGGCGGGTCTGCTGCGGGTCGAACTGGACGCGCTCCTGTCGCAGGGTCTGCCCAACTCGCCCATGGCCGGCGCGGCGATCAACACCGTGTCGGGCAATTTCATCACCGCGCAGCCGATGGGCGTGCTCGACGGCGTCGACCTGCAGTACACGGGCACGGTGCGCAAAGTCGATGCCACCGCGATCCAGTCCTGCCTCGCGGCGGACAATCTGGTCATCATCTCCAGCGTCGGCTACTCGCCCAGCGGCGAGGTGTTCAACCTGTCGATGGAAGACGTGGCGGTCGCCACGGCCAAGGCGGTGGGTGCGGTGAAGCTGGTGTTCCTGAGCGATGCCCCGGTGGAAGACGCCGAGGGCAAATTGATGCCCGAGCTTTCGGCGCAGGAAGCCGAGCAGTTGCTCGCGCGCGGCAAAAATTTGACGCCGGATACGCGCCTGTATCTGACGCACGCGGTGGAAGCGGTGCGCGCCGGCGTGGCCCGGGCGCACGTGGTGTCGCACAAGGTGGACGGAGCGCTGCTGCTGGAACTCTTCACCCACGGCGGCTCGGGCAGCATGATCACCGCCGACAAGCTGGAACGCCTGCGCCCGGCCAGCATCGACGACATCGGCGGCATCCTGCAACTGATCGAGCCGCTGGAGGCGGACGGCACCCTGGTCTACCGCGGGCGCGAGCTGCTGGAGCGCGAAGTGAAAAGCTTCTTCGTGATCGAGCACGACAGCGTGATCGTGGGCTGCGCCGCGCTCTACCCACTGGCCGGCAAGTCGGCGGAACTGGCGGCGGTCGCCGTGCGTCCCGAATTCCGCGCCATGGGTTACGGCGAGAAACTGATCGAGCACGGCGAAGTCGAGGCGCGCCAGCTCGGCTTCAAGAAACTGTTCGTCCTCACCACGCGCGCCGCGCACTGGTTCATCGAGCGCGGCTACGCCGAGGCCGCCATCGGCCAGTTGCCTGAACCGAAGAAGTCGCTCTACAACTGGCAGCGGCGCTCCAAGGTGCTGCTGAAGAAACTCTAGACCTTACGTCCAGGGGCGACCGGAGGTGGCCGTCGCAGCGCTGAAATATTCTCGATACCCTTGTTATCAGTGCGCCTTTTTCATCAACTTTTCAGATAATTACCATCAATTAAGAGTATTGATGCGTCGCAGCAATGTGCTATAAATGTCGTAGGGGGAGGCTTTATGTACAAGGAGCCTCAGCATGACGCACTACGAATCTGAAACCGACAACTTGACTTCCATCGATCGCCTCGATCGGGTCTGCATGAGCGCGGACAAGCGCCGCGCGGCCCGGACCTCGATGCGCCAGGCCGAGCTGGTCGTCGATGGCCTGATGCGCGCGAGCGCGGGCTTTCGCCAGCTCTTCGCGATGATCAAGCGCGGCATCGACGCGCTGGGACGGCGCGGCAAGATATCCGCGGCAAAGTCGGAGTGGAAGTTGCGCTAATACCAATTACGCAAGCCCGCGGCTACGGCTGCATCAGCAAGCCGCCATAGCCGCAAGCGAGCCGCTGCATATCCGAACAGACCTATTCGCATGGTGGTGCCTTTCCCGCCCGGCGGGCCGACCGATCTGGTCGCGCGGTTGATCGGCCAGAAGTTGAGCGAGCGCTGGGGGCAACAGATCGTAGTCGAAAACCGCGCAGGCGCGGGCGGCACGATAGGCGCCGAGTTCGTTGCACGCTCGGCCCCCGATGGATATACCCTGGTGATCGGATCGACCGCCAACATGGCGGTGAACGTGTCCCTGTTCGACAAGCTGTCGTTCGACCCGATCAAAGATTTCGCGCCGCGACTACACGTGGTTCGATTTAATTCTTTAAGAGGAACAATATGGCAAAGACAGTCATTTACAGCCCCAAAGTCACCCGGACCAAGTCTCCGCACGCGCATGCGGTGAAGACGGGCAATCTGGTTTTCGTTTCAGGCTGTCCCGCATACTACGGTGAGATGCAGCTGGCCAAAGGCGATTTTCCAGCGCAAATGCGCCAGTGCATGACCAACGTCAAGAACATCCTGGAAGAGGCCGGCTCGTCCATCGAGAAGGTCGTCAAGGTCAACGTCTTCCTGGACCGGCGAGCGGACTTCGACGAGATGAACGAAATCTACCGCGAGTTCTTCGGCACCGACCCGATGATGTGGCCGGCGCGCACGACGGTGGAAGCGCGTCTGCCGCGCAAGGACTTTCTGCTGGAGATCGAATGTGTCGCAGAAGTGTGAGCCGATGAGCAAACACTAACGAGGAATATGCAGATGCAAGAATTGAAGTTCGGCTCAAGCAACTGGGGATCCCGCTGCCCAACGCGTCGGTAGTGAAGGCCAATCCGGCGTTGATGCCGAGGGTCGCGGCGGGAAATCTACTTTTTTGTCAGGGAACCCCGGGCCATACCAACGGCGAATTTCCGTATCTCGGCAAAGTCGGCGGCAAAGTCAGCGAAGAAAAAGGCGCGCCGCGCCGAGGGTAATCCGGCCTGCGAGCCAATAGGGGCGCGGAGTTTCAGGCATTTGGCTGGCGCGGATTGCTTTCTTCCGGCGGCCGAATCTTTCTGAACAGCGCGAACAGCGTCAGGTCGTAGACGATCTTCGCGCCGCCCGCCGCGAGCAGCGGCCAGCCGAAACTCGACACGCCCAGCATCCAGCCCGCGAGGGCCGGGCTGAGCGCGGCGGCGAGGCTGCGCGGCACCGAGGTGATGCTCGCGGCGGACGGCCGTTCCGCCGGAGTCACGATCGCCATGACGTAGGAACTGCGGGTCGGCACGTCCATCTGCGACAGGGCGCTGCGCAGGAACAGGAGCGCGATGGCCCAACTCAGATCGGGGACGAAGGGCAGCAGGATCAGACACACGCTGGAGGGGATGTGCGTGAACACCATGGTATTCACCAGCCCGAAACGTCCGGCCACGCGCACGGCGACGAGATAGGAGACCGCGGAAAGCAGGCCGGTCCAGAAGAACACCGCGCCCGCCGCCGCGAGCGAGAGCTCGAAGCGCTGGTACAGCCACAGCGCCACCATGGACTGCACCACGAAGCCGCCGGCAAACGCATCGAGGCTGAACAGCGCGGCCAGCGTGTACACCTTCCGCTTCGATTGCTGCAGCGGCGCCGCCGGTTGCTGCACTTCGGTCGCCAGCGCCCCGGGCAGGCCGCGATAGACGAGGCCGGAGGCGCAGGCAATCAGCGCGTAGAGCAGGAACATCGCCTGGATGGCATCCAGCGCAGACATGCCGCTCAAGCTGACGAAGGTCGCGGGGAGCGCCGCTGCGAGCGAACCCGCCGCCGCGAGCAGGGAGCCCACGAGGCTGTAGCGCGCAAAGGTCGCCGTGCGCTGCCGGTCGCTCACGACGCGCGACAGCACCGCATGCTCCAGCGGCAGGAACACGCTGACATCCCCGCTGGAGGGATTCAGCGTTCCCACCAGCGCGACCAGCAGCAACGGCCAGAAGTCGGTGAGCAACGCAAATCCGAAACCGGTCGCCGCCATCAGCACCGATGCGGCCAGCAGCAGGCTGCGATAGTGGTAGCGCCAGGCGTGCAGCCCCACCAGCAGCGTGAGCAGGCCGGACCCGATCAGAGTGGTGGTCGCAACGATGCCCACCTGCAGCGGGCTGAATCCGAGTTCCAACAGATACAAGGGCAGCAGCAGGCTGACGTAACCGTCGCCGAAGGCGCGCAGGCCTTTTGCGAGGAGCAGGCGATTGACGTGGGTCGAAATGGTGTCCAAGGTCCGCTCCAGTGCCTGAGCGGCAGATTTTGGACGGGACACCGTCTTGGCTGGAAGCCTCCGGGGATCTGCCGCACCCCGATGCGTGAAGCCTAGCGCAGTTGCACCGATACGGCAAACCCGCCTCTTCGGGCGCCGCTTTCGCGGCGCCCGGCTATTTGAGGCAATCGCCTGGGGCTATGGCCTGCGCGCCGGAGAGCAAGCCAACCGATACCTCGCGCGGCGAAATCACTTTGACTGGGCCGACGATCGGCGCGGACACCGTGCACCGGCCGATTTCGAACAGGCCACCGCCCTCCAGCGCGATGATGCGCAGGTGGAGGCGCGCCGCGTCCGGCACCAGCAGGCGCATCCGGCCGGCTATCGACACCGGCGCCGACAGCGCCAGCTCGGGCGTGCCGTAGACGTGGTTCGAGAAACCCTCGATCGCGGCGATTTCGACCAATGCCCCGCCCCTGCGCCGGTAGACCTTCAGAGTGCCGCCGATATGCGGCGTGATGACCGCGGCAATTTCCGCGCGCCCGTCGCCGTCGAGATCCACGACGCCTACCGGATTGAGCCAGCGCATCGGCGTGCCGATGGCCGGGGATTGCGCGCCTATCACCAGGGCATCGCCCTTCAAGCGGATCAGCACCAGCCGCGCGCCGCTGTCGCGCCGGCTGACGATGGCAAGGATGCTTGTGGCCTCGCCTGGCGCCAGGCTTACGAGGCGCGGCGCGAGATCCTCGAAGACTTCGTCCTCGGGCAGCTCCAGCGCATGCCTGCGCCCGCTGTCCGTGCGCACCTCCAGGCGAGCGTATTCGTGCGGCCGGCCGAGCGCGAAATGCCCGTAGCGGTCAACCGGGGCCGCGTAATGCGCAGCGACGATTGTTTCTGCGCCGGCAGTCGGCACGATAAGCGCGAAAACGGCGGCAATGGCAAGCAGCTCGTGGTGGAGTTTTGTCAGCTGGCGCCGCTGGCCGGAAAAACCTTGTTGATGATGCAATCGAAGTCCTCCAGCAAGACTTTTTGCTGATTATCGCATTTTGCGATAATATACCCCTATGCGCCTGATCAGCAACAAAGCGCTGCGCGATTTCGCGGCCCGGCACCGCGAGGCCGGCGAGCCCTTGCAAGCCTGGCGCAAGCTGATCGAGCGCAACACTTTTGCCGGCTATGCCGACCTGCGCCGCGTCTTTAATTCGGCCGACAAGGTCGGCGACTATTTCGTGTTCAACATCGCCGGAAATCGCTACAGGTTGATCGCCGCGATTCATTTCAACACACAGACGCTTTACGTGCGTGCGGTTTTCACCCACGCCGAATACGATCACTGGAGACCATGATGGGCGCAATCGAGATCGATAGAATCGCCAAACGCTACAAGGCGCTGTGCGAACTGTTGCCGCTCAAGCCCATCACGAAGAAAGCGGAGTACGAAGCGGCGGTCAAACATTTGAACCAGTTGCTCGACGCCGGCGGTGCGAACCAGGCGCACCCCCTCGCCGGTCTTGTAGAAGCGCTGGGCGAACTCATCCAAGCCTACGAAAAACGTCAAACACCGATGGCTGAGGCAGAACCGCGCGAAGTACTGCGCTTCCTGATGACGCAACACGGACTCAGGCAGACTGACCTCGCCGACCTTGCCTCGCAAGGTACGATCAGCGACATCCTCTGCGGACGCCGCGGGATCAGCATGGTGCTGGCGAAAAAACTGGCGGCGAAGTTTCACGTGTCCGCGGGGGCTTTTGTATAAGACGATAGCCGGATCGGCCCCTTGCCCTGTTATTTTTGCACCGCGCAAGGGCTTGCGTTCGCAAGGCGGAATTGCCCTGCAAGCCAATAGGGGCGCGGGGTTTGGTCGCTTTTCTCAATGTCCGCCGATCACGCCGCCTTCGACTTTCCACGTGTTGCGGACGCCCGCTTATCACCGATGCTTCTATAGAAGTGCCCATAAAGTATTTCCATAGCCTGCGGTGCGCAGGTACCTTTGCCGGCCCGGATGAATGAACTCATCCCTCTTACCCCGGATTTAAAAAGGAAAGCGACGATGTCAACCAAGCTCAAGGAACTCTTCGGCAACACCCAGTCGGCCCTGGCGGCCCATCCCGAGCAGGCGGCGGCTGTCTTCGCGGTCGAAAGCAGAGGTCATGGCGGCTTGTACCGTAAGGTCAAGGTCCGTGATTTCAGCGTGGAGGTGGACGAACCCGCCGCCCTCGGAGGAAGCGATCGCGCGCCCAATCCGGTCGAGTACGCGCTCGCCGCTCTGGCCACCTGCCAGGAGATCACCTACTGGCTGCATGCCGCTGCCCTCGGCATCCCGCTGAACGACGTTTCGGTGAAACTGGAAGGCACGATAGACCTGCGCGGCTTCTTTGCGGCGGCCCCCGGCGTGCGGCCAGGCTTCAAGGATATCCGTGGGACGGTGCAGTTCGACAGCCCGGCCAAGGCAGAGGATCTGCGCCGGCTCAAGCAAGTCGTCGACGCCCACTGCCCGGTATTGGATCTGTTCCGCAATCCTACCCCGGTCACGCTGGAACTCTACGAGCCGGCGGAGGTGGCGCGCGCCGCCTGACGGGCGATCAGACAAACTCCGCTTCGAGCATGCCGAACGCGCCGAAATCGGCTTTGAAGCGATCGCCTGCAGCAACCTGCACGGGCGTCACGCAGGTTCCCGTGATCACGACATCGCCGGCGCGCAGGCCGTCGCCGTAGGTGCGGAGTTCATTCGCGACCCAGGCGAGCGCCGCGCGCGGGTCGCCGAGCACGTTGGCGCCCGAGCCCTCGCCGGCGGGCGTTCCGTTGCGATAGGCGGTGACGCCATGCCGCGCGAGATCGACGGCGCGCCAGTCGGCGCGCGTCGCCGGTCCCAGCACGAACCAGCAGGCGCAGGCCGCGTCCGCGATCAACTGCGGCGCGCCGACGCGGGTGAAGTCGGCGTAGCGCGAGTCGGGCACTTCGATCGCCGGATGCAGCGATGCGACGGCGGCGAGCACTTCCGGCACGCTGTAGGGCGTCGCACGTCTGGGTAAGGCGGCGCCCATGCTAAACGCGAATTCGGCTTCTGCGACCTGCATATTGTTGCCGGCGAGGGAAATACGCGCGCCGCCTTCGAGCGCGCGCGCCGAGAGCAGGCAGCCGGCTATCGGGCCGTCCACCTGGATATGCTGCTGTCCGGCCTTGCTCGTGGCCGCGATCTTCCAGCCTGCGATGCTTTGGCCGGATTGCTGCGCCAGCTCGGCCTGGATTGCATACGCCTCGGCGCGGCTTGCCGGGCGGCAGCGCGCCGGCAACTCGTCGAAGCGGGTTGCTTGCTGCCAGTGCTGCCACAGGATGGCGGCTGCGGCTTTAATATCCTGCTGATTCATTTTCTGGCCTCCGTTTTGCGTGAACGTAGGATAGCACTGCGCGTTTTTCCCCCCGGTCTTTCCCCTCGGCTCGTCCCTTCGTCTTGCCCCCTGGTTTCGTCCCCGCGCTTCGAGCATGCGCCGGGCGCAGGCCGCTCTTCCCGTTCGACGAAACCCCGCGCACAGGCATCTGTGATATGTTTGCACGAGAGCGAATTCACTAATCCAAAAGGGGAGAATCGAATGAAGATACGCGCCGCGGTGCTCGACAAGATGCAGATCCCGCAACCTTACGCCACGACCAAGCCGCTCAGCGTGGAAACCATCGAGCTGGACGCGCCCGGCCCGGGCGAAGTGCTGGTGAAAATGGCCGCCGCCGGGCTGTGCCACTCGGATCTCTCGGTCATCAACGGCGACCGCCCGCGCGTGATGCCGATGGTGCTGGGCCACGAGGCCTCGGGTGTGGTGGAAGAACTCGGACCCGGCGTGGTCGGCCTGGAGCGCGGCGACCATGTGGCGCTGGTGTTCGCGCCCAATTGCGGCCATTGCCTGCCCTGCCGCGAAGGCCGGCCGGCGCTGTGCGAGCCGGGTTTTGTCGCAGGCGCCGCGGGCACGCTGCTCGGCGGCGTGCGCCGGCTGCACCGCACGGACAACAGCCTGCTCAATCACCAGGCCGGCGTGTCCTGCTTCGCCGAATACGCGGTATTGGCGCGCGGCTCGCTGGTCAAAGTCGACCCGGCGCTGCCGCTGGACGTTGCGGCGCTGTTCGGCTGCGCCGTGCTCACCGGCGTCGGCGCCGCGATCAATTGCGCGCAGCTGAAGTTCGGCAGTTCGGCCGCGATAGTCGGATTGGGCGGCGTAGGCCTGTCTGCGCTCCTGGGCGCGGTGGCCGCGGGCGCGCGCAAGATCGTCGCCATCGACAAGTTGGATTCGAAACTGGAGTTCGCGCGCTCGCTCGGCGCCACCCACACCTTCCGCGCCGACGATCCGGACCTGGTGGCGAAGGTCAAGGCAGCCACCAGCAACGGCGTCGATGTGGCGATCGAGGCGGCAAGCGCGGTAGCCGCGCTGGAAACCGCGTACAAGGTTACCCGGCCCGGCGGCACCACGGTGACGGTCAGCCTGACGCATCCGACGCAGACCTTCAACCTGCCGGCGACCAATCTGGTGGTCGAAGAACGCACGCTCAAAGGCAGCTTCCTCGGTTCCGCCGTGCCGCAGCGCGATCTGCCGCGCTACATCGAGCTCTTTTTCGCCGGACGCCTGCCGATCGACAAACTGATCACGCATCGGATCAAGCTCGACGAGATCAACCTCGGTTTCGACCGCCTGGCGAACGGCGAAGCGATCCGGCAGGTGATCATGTTTTAGGGCTGTTCGGTAGCGGCCGCGCGGATCTTGTCGCGAAAACGCGTGTACACGCGCGCGGCGCCGACCAGATTCCATTCCAGCCAGAGGCAGGACGCGGTGAACGCGAGACCGGCCGGAATCGCCAGCACCGGCCAGAGCACGGCCGCGAGCAGCAGTCCCAGCGACGCGAAATGCAGCCACATCTGGCCGCGCATCGCGCGCTCGGGAATCATCTGCTTCATGTTCGGCGGCGGCATGGCGGTCCCGCCCTGCTGCTGCAGATGCAACCAGTTCAGAAACGGCATGATCTTGTAGAGCATGCCGGTGATCACCGACAGGAACAGGCCGGGAATCGCGAGGACGCCCAGCCACATCGGCGCGCGCAGATTGCCGCCCAACTGCGGCACCGCCTCGAACACGATCCAGGAAAGCGCGAAGGCGGCGAGGGACAGCATCGCCACGCGCCAGAAGATGAAAGTCGGATCGGTCAGCCGGCGCCGCCGCTTGGCCTGCAGCCAGAGCGTATAGCCGGCGTACAAGCCGCCGAGGGCCACGCCCGCCAGGCCGACGCCGGCCTGCCACCACTGCGCCGCCGCGTCGGGCGCGAAGAGCTGCAGCGACCACAGGCACAGCACCAGAAACAGCCCGGCCGGCAGGAAGCGCGTCAACCATACCGGATAGGACGGCGTGAGCTGGAACATCGGCACCACCAGGTAGGAGACGCCGATCACCAGCATCAGCGCCCAGCCGCCAAGGCCCCAGGCGACGTGCACGTTGATGAGCGCGATGAGCGACCACTCCGACTGCGCGTGTTCCTCCATTCCCAGCGTGAGCGCGAGGCTGGCGCCGAGCAGCACCGTCAGCAGCAGGCCGAACACCGCGACGCGCAGCACGTGGATGCTCATGCCGCGCGCCGGCGTGCGCAGCAGCGCGACGAACATGACCGCGAGAAAGAATCCCAGCGCGGCGACGAACACCGCCGCGGCGACCAGGAACAGCACCTGCTGCTCCAGCAGGAAGGCGGAGGCGAGAAAGATCGCCCCCGCGGTGATCAGCGGATGCACGACGTGCGCCACCAGGCGCGGGCGCCAGATGTTGGCCCCCGCCACCACCGCGACGAATTGCAGCAACGAACCGCACATCGCCTGCAGCATGAAATCGACCACGATCAGGTGCGTCATCGCCAGCGCGCCTGGCGACCAGCGCGACTCCAGGGTGTCCGGGCCGAGCAGGACCAGCACCAGTCCGGCGAGCGCGCCGAACAGCGGCGCGGTCAGGAAAAACCGGTAGGGCACCGAAATCGGCGGCGCCTGCTCGAAAGAAAGTACGGGCTGCATGAAAGTCGATGCCGGACTAGAGCTTGCTGATGCGCACTTCGTTGGTGCCGTCGGGCTTGAATTCCGAACGATACTCGAAACCGTTGCGCTCGAGGATCGAATACAGCGGCAGGGCCTCGCAGCGCAGCAGCATCACCAGCTCCTCGCCCGGTGCGAGGGTCGCGAGTTCGGCCATCGCCCGCTCCAGCGGCTCGGGCGGCTCCATGCCGCGCCCGTCGATCACGCGCGGTTCAGGCATGCCCTTTTTCGAGCATCGCATCGATCTTCGCGCCCAGGGGCTCGGCCGCGCCGCCCAGCGACTGGTCGCACATCGGATACAGGATGTTCTCTTCCTTCATATTGTGCTGCTGCATCAGCATCAGCAGCGTCTCGCCCGCGCCGCCGTATTCCTGGCTGTCCTTGGCGTCGCAGGCCGCGGCGAGTTGGGACAACAGGCCGCGCATCTGGTCGTGCTCGTAGCGCATCATCCGGGTCGGGCCGGCGACCATGCCGCTCGCGGCCTCGAATGCGGGAAACAGCAGGGTTTCCTCGGCGTCGAAGTGGGCGATCATCTGCGCGTTGAAGCGCTCGAAGGCGGGCGCGGCGGCAGCCCAGTCGCCGCGCAGCGCGGCGTCTTCGGCGGCGGCGTAAAGATTGTCGCAATGGCGGTGATGGTCGGGAAGAATCTGCGAGGGAGAGCTCATGGCGGTGTCCTGATGAAATGCGGTGAGCTGATCTTAGCAGCGCCCCGGGCGGCTGATCCGAACTACTCCCAAATTTCCATGCGCGCGCCCGGTGGTAAGGCGCCGCCTCTGCGGGAACAATCCCGCACGGGGAGCGCGGCCTTTGCCTCGCGGCGACGATTCGGCGCGCGCGGTTCAGCGCCAGAGTCAGCGGCCCGGCGAGATAGGAACCGGCGTGCCGTCGCCGCCTTCTGGCCTAGAGGGAAAGCGACCCCTGCGCAAAGCGCTCAAGGCGCAGGCAAGGCGGCGATGAAGGCGGCGAGCATCCGGTTGAAGCGCCCGGGCTCGTCGGCGAACAGCGCGTGCCCGGCCTGCGGGAACAGTTCGACTTGCGTCGCGGGGCGGTGCCTGCGCAGGCTCGCCGCCTGCGCCGCGAACTGGGGCGTAACCGCGTAGAGCAGCGGTTTGGTGAAGCTGCGCGTCGCGCTTTGCCAGTGTTCGCGCGGCAGCGTGCTCGGAAACAGCGCGAGGCTCGCTTCCAGCGGCAGGCGCAGGGCGGCTTGCGTCAGGGCATCCAATTCGGCTTGGGGCGGTGGCCGCCTGAAGATCGCGCGCATGAAGTTCTTCAACGCGGCTCGCCGGTCGCGGCGCAGTTCGTCGGCAAAGCTGAGGCCGATGGCGGACGCTGCGTCGGCGTCCGGCTTGGCGGGCGCAGGGCCTTCACCGATGGAACTGTCGACCAGCACCAGCCCGGCGATCTCGGCTTCGCCGTGGCGGCGCAGGTAGTGCAGGGCTTCGAGTGCGCCGAGCGACCACCCGACCAGGACCAGCCGCGGCTTTGCGCTCTCGGCCTGGACGAGCAGATGCGAAACGACTTCATGCAGGTCGTCGGCGCGCCGGTCGATATTGAAGCCGCCGTCCGGAACGTCGGATTGCCCCTGGCCGCGCGGGTCCAGGGCCACGACAGCCGCCACGCCAGCGCCGGGGAGCGCCATCTGCCTGCGCCAGATGGTCGCGGGCATGGACCAGCCCGGGATCAGCAGGACGATGACCGGCGCTGGCGCAGGCGAGGCCCGGGCCGCGGATTCCAGCAAGTGCAGGCGCGCGCCGTCGGAGGTCGTCAAATAGCGACTGCGCGGCACGGCCGCCGCCTCGGCGGTCGCCACGCGCGGATTGGATGCGCTCTGGGCAAGCGCCGCGCTTTGGACCGCGACGCCGGGTAGTACGCTGGCGGCGAGGGCAACCAGTCCTACTCTGCTCACGCCGGTCTGCACAGTTCGATCTGCGCTTGGGCGCGCGTCAGGAGCGCGGTGCGGCGGGTGCGCGCTGCGGCTCATGTCTGGCCATCCTGCGTCCCACCATGACGTTGGCGCGATTTTCGCGCTTGTCTGAATAGTTGTAACCAAAGTCGAACGGCAGCGGATCGGGGCGGTTGGCGCGGTAGTCCCGGTCCAGCATGGGCTGAAAGGCGCGCTCGAACGGGGGAATGGGGGTGCTGTACGCGCCGTAAAGGCGCATGTCCCATTGCTGCGAGCGCAACAGCTTGTACGGCAGCCCGGTATCGTCCTGCACCAGGAAATCGCTGACTTCGAGCAGCGTCTGGCTGAGCTTGCGAAACTTGCGGCTGTGCAGCAGATAGGAGGCGGCTTTCATGAAAGTGCTGGTCGGAGCGAGCCCGTTCAGGTAGTCGATGAACTCCGGATAATGCGCGAGGCCGGCGTCGGTCGCGTCCAGCGTAAAGTAGTGCAGACGCTGGACCCTGGCCGAACCGCGCGTGCGGAATTCGATGGTGATACCGCGCATTTGGCGCATCGGGCGCTGCCCCGCCGCCTTGGTCCGGGCGGCCCCCGTCGCAACAGGCGTGCCGGCGGACTTTGCCGACTCGGCAGCGGCGGGCACCGCCCGTTCGCGCTGCAAGTGCGACAAATTGTGCGGAACGATGCGCAGGATCTCCACGCCGGACAAGGCCATGGGAATGATCAGCAGCGGCACTACGCCGCGCAGTTGCGAGGTGCGCAGTTGTCGCGACATGTTTTCGGTTATGAAGTAGTTTCGGTCGAGCAGATCGGAAACCGAAGCGCGCACATCGCCGAACAGGCGGCCCAGGTCGCGCTCGCCGGCGTTGTCGAGGCCGGGCAAATCGCCGATGTGCTCCAGGCCGAACAGCACATAGTTCTCGCACGCCGGGAACATCCAGTAGGCGTTGAAGAAGTCAGGGCCGCTGAACGGGTAGAGCAAAGTCTTGCCGGCCGGGCAGGCAGACTCGATCGCAGTGTTGCGCCAGGCGGTCATGGCAGTGACGCGACCGGCAATGACCTTCGACCAGGCCTCGCGCATGGCCGCGCTGTGCTCCTTCCAGGCGCGGCTCTCGGCCAAATCAAAATGACCCGGGTAGGTCGGCGGCAGCCCAGCCAGCAGGCGCGCCGCGGAATTGACGCGGACCATGCCGCCGATGGCGGTGTCCAGGCGCATCGGCTCCGCGGCGACGCTGGAGCGCACGGCAAGAACCGGGGCGATCAGGCCCGCCACCGCCACGGCGGCGAAGAGCAGGCGCGAAAGCGGGGTTTGCTTTTTGAATCCCATCACATGGTCATTCGAATTTGCCGGGGTGCACAAGCGAAAAGTCGGTCGCGCATTATGCACGAGCTGGCACGCGCGGCGCGTAGTATACGACAATCGCGAGACAATCCGCGCCTGTGCGCGGACGCGGCAAAGCGGGGCTGCAGGGGCATGGCGCGCGCGTCCGGCCTGACGGCAGCGGACAGTGGGCGTAGTATGTCGAACATCATCACCGGCCTGAGCTGCAGGCGATCCCGCAACGTGAATACCCCGAAAAACTCCTTCCTCCGGCATGAATTCATCGCCGTGCTGGTCTGCGCCTTGGCCGTGCTTGCCGCGGCGAGCTACTGGCAGCAATTCGACGACTCTCAAAACGAATTGCGCACCAGCCTGCTAGAGCAAGCCGAGAAGCGGGTGGCGCAGCTGGCCGGCGCCCTCGGCGACCAATCGTCGCTGTTGCTGGGAAATACCGATTTCGCCCTGCGCGAACTGCGCGATGCCTGGGTCGTCAACCGCGCGAGCTTCGATGCCACCGTGCGGTCATTGCAGGCGACCTATCCCGACCAATCGCTGGTGCACGTAGCCGTGATCGGGGCCGACGGCTATGTCGCCTTCTCCACCCGCGGCGTCAGCGAACGGGTATTCGCCGGCGACCGCGGACACTTCAAGGTGCATGCCGAGGGTAAAGCCGACGCCTTGCACGTGAGCAAGCCCATCTACGGGCGCGTAGCCAAGGACTGGAATGTCCTCATTTCGCGCCCGATTCTCCGCCGCGGCGCGTTCTCCGGCGTGATGATCGTCGGATTGTCGCCGAAATACGTCTCCGAACAGCTCGCCAAGAAGAGCATGTCACCCGGCGATATTGTCGCCCTGCTGCACCAAGACGGCGCCTACCTGGCGCGCAGCCCCGACTGGGAAAACGCCATGGGCAAGTCGGTCAAAGCCGACCGGCCGTTCCTGGGCAAGGATGCCCCGGGCAGCGGCGTGTTCCGGGCAGAGGCCACGCTGGACCAGACACCGCGCATTTTCGGCTGGCAACGTCTGCGCCAAAGCGGTTTGATCCTGGCGGCCGGTCTCGACCAGGAAGCCGTGCTCGCACCGTTTGAACGGCAATATGCCCAGGAACGCTCGCGCAGCGTGGCGATCATGCTGACCATGCTGGCGCTGGGGGCCGGTATCGCGCTGCTGCTGATGCTGCTGGCGCGCCGGCAGCAAGCCCTGCGCTCGAGCGAGGAACGCTGGAAGTTCGCGCTGGAGGGCGCCGGCGACGGCGTGTGGGACTGGGACGTGGAAAGCGGCAAGGTCGCATTTTCGCAGCGCTGGAAGGAACAGCTCGGTTACAGCGCAGAGGAGGTGGGCGACAGTCTGGAGGATTGGTCCGGGCGCGTTCACCCGGACGATATGCCCCGGGTCATGGCCGATCTCCAACCCCACCTGGACGGCAAGACCCCGGCGTATGCGAATGAGCATCGCGTTCTGTGCAAGGACGGCAGCTGGAAATGGATGCTGGACCGCGGCATGGCCGTCAGGCGCGCCGCCGACGGCCGGGCGCTGCGGGTTATCGGCACCCACAGCGACGTCACCGAGCGCCGGTACGCGGTCGACGAACTGCGCCAAAGCGAGCGCCGCTATCGCCGCCTGATCGAGAGTTCGCCCGACATCGTGTACGTGTTTTCCAGCCGGCGCGGAGGGCTTTTCTATTCGCCTCGAGTCGAAACCGTGCTCGGCTATCGGCCGGAGCATCTGCACGCGCACCCGTTCCTCTGGAGCGAGTCCATCCATCCGGAGGACATTGCGGGGGTCAAGGATGCCATTGCCGCATCCGAGGGCAACAAGCCCTTTGCGGTCGAATATCGCATCAAGGACGCACAAGGCCAATGGCACTGGGTGCTCGACCGTTCGATAGAGGTGCGCTCCGAAAACGGAGACTCGCTGATCGAGGGTCTGGTGACCGATATCACGGAGCGCATGAACGCCGAGGAGAAGATACGCCGACTCAACGTCGAATTGGAGCAGCGTGTGGCGCAGCGCACGCAGGAATTGCAGGTCGCAAACCGCGAACTCGAGTCGTTTTCGTACAGCGTTTCGCACGATTTGCGCGCGCCGCTTCGGGCGATCGAAGGTTTCAGCAGCCTGCTGGAAACCGAATACGCGGCGCAACTCGACGCGCGCGGCAGGGACTATTTCAAGCGCGTGCGCGCGGGCGCGATCCGGATGGGGCGACTGATCGACGACCTGCTCAATCTGTCGAGAATATCGCGCCAGGAAATGCATCGCGGACCGGTCAATCTATCGGCATTGGCGCAGGAAGCGGCGCAGGAACTGCAGGCGGCGGAGCCGGAGCGCCGGGTCAAGTGGTCGATAGCGCCTGAAATCAAGGCGGAAGGCGACTCCGGCCTGCTGCGCATCGTGCTGCAGAATCTGATCGGCAATGCCTGGAAGTACAGCTCCAAGCGCGAACAGGCGCAGATCGAGTTCGGAGTCAGCCAGTGGGACGGCCGCCCCGCCTATTTCGTGCGCGACAACGGAGCCGGTTTCGACATGGCCTACGCCGACAAACTCTTCGGCGCGTTTCAGCGCCTGCACTCGACCGAGGATTTCCCGGGCACCGGGATCGGACTGGCGACGGTCGCGCGCATCATCCGTCGCCACGCCGGTTCGGTCGGCGCGGAAAGCAAGGTGCACGAGGGCGCCACGTTCTACTTCACGCTGTGAATTCCGGGGCAAGCCAGCCGATCGGAGCGGCGCCTCGATGAAACGCCAGTACGGACCATCCAAGCGCCGCAGCAGCCGAGTTTTCGGTGATACCCTGGGGCACAAACAACGGACGACAGAGCGCACGACAGAGCGGACGACAGCCAGATGATTCATACCTCACCCGCAGCGGCAGCGCCAGCCGCGCAGCCGCGCCCCACGCTCACGCTCGCCGAAAGCCTCGCCATGGTGGTGGGCCATGTCATCGGCGTCGGCATTTTCAAGGCGCCCTCCATCGTCGCGGGCAACGCGGCCGGGGAACCGATGTTCTTCGCGCTGTGGATCGCCGGCGGCATCGCCTCCCTGATCGGCGCGCTGTGCTACGCCGAACTCGGGAGCGCCTACCCGAACGCGGGCGGCGAGTACTTTTTCCTGCGGCGCGCCTACGGCAATTCGACCGCCTTGCTCTTTGCCTGGGCGCGCATGAGCATGATTCAGACCGGCGTGATCGCCGCCATCGCCTACGTGTTCGCCGACTACGCCTCGCAACTCCTGCCCCTGGGCCGCCACGGTTCCGCGATCTACGCGGCCGCCGCCGTGATCGGCGTGACGGCGCTGAACGTGGCCGGAAGTTACCAGGGCAAGCGGGTGCAGCTGTTCCTGACGTTTGCGCTCGGCGTGGCGATTGCAGCGGTGGCGGCAGCCGGGCTCGCGCACGGCGGCGCCGCGCCGCAGGCGGCGGCCACCGCCGACCCGGGAGTCACGACTGCCGGGCTGGCGATGATTTTCGTGCTGCTCACCTACGGCGGATGGAACGAAGTGGCCTATCTGACCGCGGAAATGCACGACCTGCGGCGCAACATCGTGCGCTCGCTGGTGCTGGGCATACTCATCGTCACCGCGCTCTATCTGCTGCTCAACCTGGCCTACGTCAACACGCTGGGGCTGGAGGGCATGCGCGCGTCGAAGGCGGTGGCGGCGGACCTGATGCGCGCGACCCTGGGCGGCTACGGCGCCACGGCACTCTGCCTGGTGGTGATGCTCTCGGCGCTGTCGGCCCTGAACGCGAGCGTATTCACCGGCGCGCGCACCAACTACGCGCTCGGCCGCGATTTCGCCATGTTCGGCTTTCTCGGCAAATGGGAAGAACGCGGCAGGACGCCGGTCAACGCGCTGCTGCTGCAGGGGGCGATTTCGCTGCTGCTGGTGCTGCTCGCGTCCTCCACGCCGGACGGCTTCGAGACCATGATCGCCTATACCGCGCCGGCGTTCTGGCTGTTCTTCCTGCTCACGGCGATGTCGCTGTTCGTGCTGCGCCGGCAGCAGCCCCCGGCCGCGGCGCGGTTCGCGGTGCCGCTCTATCCGTTCACGCCGCTGCTCTTTTGCGCGGTGTGCGCCTACATGCTCTACTCCAGCTTCGGCTACGCGATGAGCCTCAACCCGGCGAGCATAGGCGCCATCGTCGGCATAGGCGTGCTGTGCGCGGGCGTTCCGGTGATGCTGCTGGCGCGCAGGACCGCGCGCTAGGCCCGCGCCAGGCCGGGCCGATCGCCGCGCGGCCAAGCCGCGCTCAGGGCTTGCGCGCCTTCGCGTTCCAGTGCCGCTCCAGATTGTGCACCAACTGCTCGCTCAGGTGGCAGAAGGCCTGCTCGTACGCATAGGTCGCCATATAGCTGCGAAAGGTGTCCAGCGGCTCGGTCTGGATGCGGATCGCCTTGCGGTTGCCGCCGGCGCTGACCATGCCCGAGCCCAGCGCGTTCTCGATGCAGGCGCCGACCGCCGCATCCAGCCGCTCGCGCGCATGCACTTCGTTCACCAGGGTGCGCGCCTCGGGCTCGTCGACGCTGAAGGTCCTGTCGAACATGATCGCCTGGCGCGCCATGCGCTCGCCCATGAAGCGCGGCAGGCGCAGGTTGGCGCAACCGGGAATGATGCCTTCCTTGCGCGCCGGCAGATTGAAGTAGGCGCCGGATTCGGCGATCACGTAGTCCATCACCAGCAGGGTCTGGCAACCGCCGCCGATGGCGAAGCCGTCGACCACGGCGAGCCAGGGTTTCTCCAGCGTCTGTTCCGGTTCGTCGGCGCGGATCTCCAGCACCCCGGCGCGATTCACCGCAGCCAGCCCCCGGAACAGCTTGTTCAGCAGCCCCATGTCGCGCGTGAGATAGAACAGATAGCTCTGCTTGCCCCGGTAGATGCGCGTCAGGTTGATGCCGGCCGAGAAAATGCGCCGGCCCTGGTACTTCGGATGCATCACCGGCGCGCCGCGCAGCACGCCCATGCGCAGGCGCGGATGCAGCAGGATCAGGTCGCAGGCGGTCTCCTGCGGCGCGAGCGTATCGTCGTCCTCCGCGTTGAGGGTGCGCGGATGGTGAAAATACAGATAGCCGGCGTCGCCCTGCGCCTGCAGCCGGACCGCGCCCAGATCGAGATTGCCGGTGCGCTGGAATTCGGCGAGCTGCGACAGCGCCGCCGGCGTCGGCAGCAGCATCGCCGTGCACAGGTGCAGGCCGATGTCGCGGTCGCTCAGCAACTGGCCGAAAAACAGGCCCTGGTGGATCTCCAGCCCGTCCTTGTCCATCTGCAGGCTCGCGCTTTCGTAGGCCAGCTCGGCCTGCGTCGGCAGGATGCCGGGGAGCAGATCGGCGCCGGCCCAGGCGAGCTCCTCCACACGCAGGGCGCGCGTGCGCCCCGCGGTCAGCGCGTCGTAGATCGGCTTGCGGTAAGCGCGGAAGAAGCGCCAGACGGCATCGGCGAGCAGATGCACCAGCGTGTGCCCGGCGGCCTTTTCGCTCGCCTTGCGTTTGGATTTCGGCGGAAGGCGCGCGAGCAGTTCGCGCCCCTGGCGGCATACCTGGCCCAGCACGGCCGCGTCCCGGGAAAGCGCTGCGGCGTCGGCTGCGGCGTAGCGCGCGCCTGCCGCATCCAGGCCGCGCAGGAAATCGCTCACTGCGGATTGCGCAAGTCCGGCGGCGGCGAGGCGGCCGTCGCGTTCCTCCGGCGCGATGTCTTCTATCATGCGTCCGCTCCCCGATTGGCTTTGACGGCGTTCATGCGCTGTGGATCCTTGCGGCGAAGCCGGCGGCGCGCAGCGCGCGGATGATTTCCTCGACGTGCTCGCGGCTGCGCGTCTGCAGCACGAATTCGACCTCGATGGTCTTCAGCGGCAGGTTGGTGAAGGCGCGCTGATGGTGCACTTCCTCGATGTTGGCGTTGGCCTGGGCGAGGCAGGCGGTGACCGTGGCGAGCGCCCCGGGCAGATCGCGCAGCTCGACCGTGAGCCGGGTAAGCCGTCCGGCGCGCACCATGCCGCGCTCGATGATCACCGACAGCATCAGCGGATCGATGTTGCCGCCGGAGAGCACGATGCCGACGCGCCGGCCGCGAAATTGTTCCGGATGCGTGAGCAGCGCGGCGAGTCCGGCCGCGCCCGCGCCCTCGACCACCGTCTTTTCCACCTCCAGCAGCAGCACGATGGCATGCTCGATCTCGCCCTCGCGCACCAGCAAGACGTCGCGCACGAGTTCGCGCACGATGGGCAGCGTCAACTCGCCCGGCTGCTTGACCGCGATGCCCTCGGCGATGGTGTTGTCGGCGAAACGCGGGGTCTCGCCGCGCAGCGCGCAGGCCATCGACGGGAAATTCTCGCTCTCCACGCCGTAGAGCTCGATGCCGGGCTTGACCGATTTGGCCGCGACCGCCATGCCGGCGATCAGGCCGCCCCCGCCCACCGGAACCAGCAGAACCTCCAGGTCAGGCTCGCGCGCCAGCATCTCCAGCGCCACCGTGCCCTGGCCGCTGATCACCTGGGCGTCGTCGTAGGGATGGATCAGGGTCAGATTGCGCTCCGCGGCAAGCGCGACGCCGTGCGCCCTGGCTTCGTCGAAATGATCGCCGGCGAGGATCACTTCGGCGCCGAAGGCGCGCGTGTGCTCGACTTTCACATGCGGCGTGTGGCGCGGCATGACGATCACGGCGCGCATGCCCAGCCGTCTGGCGTGATAGGCGACACCCTGCGCGTGGTTGCCGGCGGAAACGGCGAGCACGCCTGCCGCGCGCTCGGCGCTCGGCAGCGACAGCAGCTTGACCAGCGCGCCGCGTTCCTTGAAGGACGCCGTGAACTGCAGGTTCTCGAATTTGAGGTAGACCTCGGCGCCGGTGATTCCGGACAGCGTGCGCGAATACAGGCACGGCGTGTCG
>CAYNVY010000032.1:0-27789 GCA_964400745.1 uncultured Enterobacteriaceae bacterium
AGTCGGCGCGGGTTGAACAGCGCACCGACCTGGACAAGCTGATCATGGACATCGAAACCAACGGCGTGGTCGAGCCGGAGGAGGCGATCCGCTACGCTGCGCGCGTGCTGGTCGACCAGCTGTCGGTTTTCGCCGCGCTCGAAGGCACGCCGATTGCAAGCGAGCCGGTCAAGGCGCCGCAAGTCGATCCTATCCTGCTGCGTCCGGTGGACGACCTGGAGCTGACGGTGCGTTCGGCCAACTGCCTGAAGGCCGAGAACATCTATTACATCGGCGACCTGATTCAGCGCACCGAAACCGAGTTGCTGAAGACTCCGAATCTGGGCCGCAAGTCGCTCAACGAGATCAAGGAAGTGCTGGCTTCGCGCGGCCTGACCCTGGGCATGAAGCTCGAGAATTGGCCGCCTGCCGGACTGGAAGTCGCGCGCGTCTGAGCGCAAGCTGCCGGTAAGGACAGGCCAACAACGACACATCGCCCTCGGGACGAGGGCCGAACCAAAGAGGCAAGAACATGCGTCACCGCTTAGGACTCAGGAAACTCAACGTAACCAGCAGCCACCGCCTGGCGATGCTGCGCAATATGACCAATTCCTTGCTGAAGCACGAGGTCATCAAGACCACGCTGCCCAAGGCAAAAGAGCTGCGCCGCGTGGTAGAGCCAATGATCACGTTGGGCAAGATCGCCACGGTCGCCAACCGGCGTCTGGCGTTCAACCGCCTGCGCGACCGCGACATGGTGACCAAGCTTTTCAACGAGCTCGGCCCGCGTTACGCCAAGCGGAACGGCGGTTACCTGCGCATTCTCAAGTACGGATTCCGTCAGGGCGACAATGCGCCTATGGCCTTGGTCGAGTTGATGGATCGTCCCGAACCCGTTGAAGGCAGCGCGGCGCCCGAGGCAAAATCCTAGGCAATATCCTCGCTGTCCTGAGAAAGCCGGCCTAGCGCCGGCTTTCTGCATTATGGACTGCCGACGCGCGATGCGAACGCGGGCTGTTGCAAGGCTCGCGCCTCGCGCTGCGCCGTGTGCGGAAGGGGGGGGCAGTTTAGGCGCTACAATACGCGCATGGCTATCATATTGTTTACCGATTTCGGCGCCGGCGACCTGTACGTCGGTCAGGTGAAGGCAGTGCTGCAGCGGCTCGCGCCGGGCGTGCCGGTGATCGATTTGCTGCACGAGGCGCCGGCATTCAACGTGCGCGCCAGCGCGCACCTGCTGGCCTCGATGGTCGGCTGGTTTTCGGAGGAGAGCATATTCCTCACCGTGATCGACCCCGGTGTGGGCGGATTGCGCAACCCTCTGGTGGTAAAGGCGGATGAGCGTTGGTATGTGGGGCCGGACAACGGTCTTCTGTCCGTGGTTGGCGCGCGCGCGGCCAAGGGAGACTGCTGGCGCATCGTCTGGCAGCCGGAGCAGCTCTCGGATTCCTTCCACGGCCGGGATCTGTTTGCACCGGTCGCTGCGACGCTCGCACTGCAGGGTAGTCTGCCCAAAGGGTGGTTCGAGCACGCGGGGGAATTCGACGTCGAATTCGGCGGCGACGACCTGCCTGAAATCATTTACGTCGATCACTACGGCAACGCGCACACCGGCATTCGGGCGCGCGGGATTCCGCGCGAAGCACGGCTGCAGATAGGCGAGCGCCGGCTGTCCTATGCGCGGGTCTATTCCGAAGTGACCGAAGGCGAAGCCTTCTGGTACGAAAACAGCCAGGGACTGGTGGAGATCGCGGTCAACTGCGGCCACGCCGCACAGTTGCTGAATTTCAGAATAGGCGACCGGGTCGCCTGGGCCTAAGGATCAACTGCCTGGATTCGAATTGATCTTTTCTTGGGCGCCGGCAGGATGCGCTGCCAAGGCTGCGGTCGCGGAATATTTCTTGTGGTAAGGTGTTCGCCGGTTGTGCGGGTGCGTCCACGGGGCGCGTTCCCGGACTGCCCATTACAATACCAACCGGCAACACTCAAAGGAGACCATCTTATGAAGGCTTTTTCCCATGCGGTTCGTCTGGTGCTTGCAGCGCTTCTCGCAGCCATCGCGTTCGGCGCGTCGGCGCAGGTTCCGTCCTACGGCACATCGATCAACCTGGACCAGGCCAAGAAGGTGCTGGCCGCGGCACAGGCGGAAGCGCGCAAGAACAACTGGCCGGTCGCCATTGCGATCCTGGACACCTCGGGCAACCTGGTGGCGTTTGAAAAAATGGACGACACGCAAACCGCCAGTATCTGGGTTGCGCAGGACAAGGGCAGATCGGCCGCCATCTACCGCCGTCCGACCAAGGTCATGGAAGATGCCGTCGCAGGCGGTGGGGCGGGCGTGCGTTTCCTCAATCTGCGCGATGCATCCACGGTTGAAGGCGGCCTGCCGATCGTTATAGGCGGCAAGATCATCGGCGCGATCGGCGTATCCGGGGTCACGTCGCCCCAGGACGGAATAATTGCCAAGGCTGGTTTGGACGCCCTAAAGTAATCGCGCCCTAGCATCGATGCAAGACGAAAGGGCCGCAAGGCCCTTTCGTCTTATTGTACCTTCGTCGTTTGTTCCTTTTCCATTACGCTGCCCGAGCCGATCCGAGGGGTGCAGAATTTCTCAAGATCGCGTGAATCTCTGCGAGAATCGCTTCGCCTGCGGGGATCGGTAAGGTCGTTCCTAGAGCACGAGTATCACCCGAAAATCATTGACATTGGTCCGGGTCGGCCCGGTCACCACCAGATCGTTCAAAGCAGCGAAGAAATTGTAGCCGTCGTTGTCGGCCAGCAGCTTCTTTGCCGATACGCCTGCGACGGCGGCGCGCTCCGTGGAGTCCGGCGCCAGCATTGCCCCGGCATTGTCCTCCGAGCCGTCTATGCCGTCGGTATCGCAGGCCAGTGCATAGGCGCCGGGCATTCCGTCCAGTTCGAGCGCCAGCGATAGCAGGAACTCTGCACACCGCCCGCCCCGGCCCTTGCCGCGCACGGTGACCGTGCATTCGCCCCCCGAAATCAGTGCCAGCGGGGGTTTGAACGGTTCGCCGTACTCCCTGATCTGGCGCGCGAGCGCGGCGTAGACCTTGGCGACTTCGCTCGCTTCACCGGTGACGCTGTCCCCCAATACCACCGGCGCGATATCCTGGCCGCGGAAATAGTCCGCAGCGGCCTGCAGCGAGCCCTGGGCGGTGGCGATGACCCGGTTGTCGACGCGTGCGAACAGCTTGTCGCCCGGCTTGGGCGTCTCGGCGATCTCTCCGCGCAGGCCGCGATGCAGGTGCGTCATCACCGGCGGAGGCGCGTCGATTCCGTAGCGCTCGATGATGTCCAGCGCATCCAGGTAGGTGCTCGGGTCGGGAGCGCAGGGGCCGGAGCCTATATGCGTGGGGTCGTCGCCGGTCACGTCAGAAACGATCAGCGCCAGCACGCGCGCCTTGCACGCCGCCGCCAGCCTGCCGCCCTGAATGCTGGAGATGTGCTTGCGCACCGTGTTCATGTCCTGAATCGGCGCGCCGCATCGCAGCAGTTCCCTGGTCGTCGCCTTCAGTTCCTCCATGACGATACCCTCGGCGGGCAGGCTCAACAGACTCGATCCGCCGCCGGACACGAGTACCAGCAGCAGGTCGTTCGGCCCCAGTATCTTCACGCGGCGCAGGATCTCCTGCGCCGCCTTTTCGCCGCTCTCGTCCGGGACCGGGTGACCCGCCTCTATGACTTTTATTCTGTTTGTCGGCAGCCCGTGCCGGTAACGCGTGATGACTAGGCCGTCCAGCGGTGCCGCGGCCGGCCAGTGCTGCTCCACCGCGAGCGCCATCGCGGCGGCGGCCTTGCCTGCGCCGACGACCAGCGTCTTGCCCGCGGGCGGCTGCGGCAGATATTGCGGCAGAATCTTCAGCGGATCCGCGGCGGCGACCGCGGCCTGAAAGCTTTCAACGAGCAGTGTGCGTGGATTCATGGTCGGCGCAAGATAGCAGCTTTCCCGGACACCCGCTACGTGCGCTTGCCGCGGCGGCGGGGACGCTCGGGCAGGGGTAGCGCTGCAGCACGGCGCGGGCCGGGCCCGCGCCCGGCCGTAGTTCGATCTTGCGCGACAGGCGCGCGCCACGCCCTGCGCCACCGCGCTACTGATGGCCAACGCCAAGCGAACGCAGATCGCGTCGCTGGCAATGAGAGCGAAGCGTGCCCGCGAGCGATGCTCATTGCTTGACTATTGTCACAACGTTCTGCGCCAGCCGGGCCACACTTAGTGCGAATGACCGCGTCCCCGCGGCCATCAGTAGAAAGGAGTTCTGCCATGTCCACTCTAGCTCACGGGACGGGGCCATCTCCGGTCCTGTCCGATCATGCTCCCCGCAGCGCGTTTCCCTGGCGCGCGCTCGCACCCATTGCCATGACGGCAGTTCTCGCCCTGTGCCCGGCGCCCGACGGCCTGGCGCAGCACGCGTGGTATTTCTTCGCCATCTTCGCCGGAGTCATCGTCGGCCTGATGCTCGAACCGCTGCCCGGAGGCGCGATCGGCGTCATCGGCGTGACCGTGGTGGCGGCGCTTGCGCCGTGGGTGCTGTACGGCCCGCAGGAACTGGCAAAACCGGGCTTCAAGGCGGTGAACGCCTCCCTCAACTGGGCGCTGTCCGGATTCTCCAACGCCACGGTGTGGCTCATCTTCGGCGCATTCATGTTTGCCATGGCGTACGAGAAGACGGGATTGGGGCGCAGGATCGCGCTGGAGTTGGTCAAGCTGATGGGCCGGCGCACACTGACGCTGGGTTACGCCATCGTGGTCGCCGACACGCTGCTCTCGCCGTTCACGCCCTCGAACACGGCGCGCAGCGGCGGCACCATCTATCCGGTGATCCGCAATCTGCCGGCGCTATACGATTCCAAGCCGAACGACCCTTCGGCGCGGCGCATCGGCTCCTACCTGATGTGGGTAGCCATCGCGGGCACCTGCGTCACCAGTTCGATGTTCGTCACCGCCCTCGCGCCCAATCTGCTCGCGGTGGAGATGATCAAGAAGACCGCCAAACTCGACATCAGTTGGACGCAGTGGTGCGTCGCCTTCCTGCCCGTAGGCCTCGTGCTCCTGGTCCTGGTTCCGATCCTGACCTACTGGCTCTATCCGCCGGAAGTGAAGGAAAGCAGCGAGGTCCCGAAATGGGCGGCGAAAGAACTCGGACAGATGGGCCGCATGAGCGTGCGCGAAATTCTGCTCGCGGCGCTGGTGATGCTGGCGCTAGCCTTGTGGATCTTCGGCGGCAACGTGATCAACGCCACGACCGTGGCCTTGGCCATCATCTCCCTGATGCTGCTGACAGCGGTCTTTTCCTGGGAGGACATGATCACGAACAAAGCGGCGTGGAATACGCTGGCGTGGTTTGCGACCCTGGTCGCGCTGGCCGACGGTTTGTCCCGGGTCGGATTCGTGAAATGGTTCGCCGACGCCATCGCGGCGCACATGGGCGGCTTTTCGCCCACGCTCGCAATGATCGTGCTGATCCTGGTGTTCTTCTTTACGCACTATTTATTCGCCAGCATCACCGCGCATACCACCGCGATGCTGCCGGTTATGCTGGCCGTGGGTTCAACCATTCCGGGCATCAACATGCTGCAGTTCGCCCTTTCGCTCGCTTTCACGCTCGGGCTGATGGGCATACTCACGCCGTACGCGACTGGACCCAGCCCCGTGTACTACGGCTCGGGTTACCTGCCGACCGCCGACTTCTGGAAGCTCGGGGCGATTTTCGGCGTGCTGTTCATCGTCGTATTCCTGCTCGTCGGGCTGCCGTGGATGAACATGGTCGGATAGCCCAGAGTTGCGCGCATCGCGTTCATGGACTTGCGGGGTGGCCTTGAGATATCGATTGTCGGCCAGCCTGCGAGTTCAGCTTGCTGCAGTTCATCAGACCATTGGCGCCGTTTGCAGTCTGCAGAGCAAATTATGTGTCGTAGTCGCGGGGTGATCTGACAAAAGGTGTCCGACCTGGTCGGAACCGGCCAGGCTGCAACGTGCCGAGGACGGTTCGAAGGCGAGGCCAAGAATCGGGTCCGCTGGAAACTCGGATTCAACTGCATTGCCGATGTTCCTGGAACTGGAGCCGAGGACGGCAGTTGGCCGGAAGCGCCTAAATCCGGCATTGGAAAATTCAATGCTGCATCCAATGACCGCAGTGGAGCGCGATTCTCGTACCTTCACTATCGGCCCATGCCGTTGAAAAACTGGAAATGGCAGTGACCGACTCGTCAAAGGCCAAGCGGCAAGCGGTGTGAACTAGTTCACGCCGGGTCGCAAGTTCTTTCACAAACTTCGTATCTAATTGTAAGTTCTGCAACTCTTCGTAAGACCGTTGGACTCGGTGATCCGGGGTGAGTTTAATGGATGTGCCAAAGTCTATATTCATACGAGGAGCTGGTCATGGAAGTGCTGCTGATTTATCTGATCGTTCTGCTATCGGTCGCCATCTGCGCCTTTGCGGGATTCTGGTTCTACCGAACTGCCCGGGAACGCAAGCAGAATGATATGCCGCTGATCGCGTCGGAGATGGGGCACCGCGCAGTCAGAAACATCGCCTGGGATCGCGCGGTGCGGGCCGCACGCAACAGGAGCCAGTAGCCGGGCAGTTGCGTGATCAGGGGCTTCGGGCCCGCGCTGTTCATACCCGCCCGGAATTTATCGGCTCTTCGCTTTTCGAGGCGATACAGGCCATCAGACCGGACCATGACTTGACGAAAGCCGCGGTTCCCTCGATCTGGAGAGCGGCGGCAAGCGCATCGACGCTGACGCCTTCTCGGGCGAATTGCGCCAGCGTCACTTCGGCATTGATTTCGTTAGGCGGCAAGAGTCTATCGACTTTGCCATGCTCGGCGAAGGCGAGCAGCGTCTTCTCGGGCACGGTGTTGATCGTATCGGGAAGCGCCAACGCGTCGACGTAGAGAGCGTCCGGGGCAGCCGGATCTTTGGTGCCAGTGCTGGCCCACAGGAGGCGTTGCGGGCGGGCACCGGAAGCGGCGAGCTTTCGCCAGCGCTCGGATGCCAACAGATCGCGGTAGGTTTTGTAGGTGCGCCTGGCGATGGCAATGCCGAGCCGGTTTTGAAGTTCATCCGAAACCTTGTCCTTGACGGCGACGTCCCATCGGCTGATGAAAATCGATGCCACCGAAGCAACCCTTGGATTGCGGCCGGCAGCGATGCGTCTCTCGATGCCGCGCATATAGGCCTCGGCCGCCGCAATGTAGTGCTCGCGCGAGAACAGCAGGGTCACATTCACCGGCACGCCGGCGAAGATCGTCTCCTCGATCGCGGACAGGCCTGCAGCGGTCCCAGGTATTTTGATGAAAAGATTGAAGCATTGCGCGTCCGCGTGAAGCCGCGCAGCGGCCCGTATTGTGTCGGCGGCGTTGTTTGCCAATAGAGGCGAAACCTCCAGCGACACCCATCCGTCCACGCCGTCGGTGGCATCGTGGATTGGGCGCAGCAGGCCGGCGGCGTGAACCAGATCCTCCAGCGCCAGTTCGAAGAACAACGCCTCGCCTGTCTTGCCTTGCGCCGCCTTCGTTCGAATGACCGCGTCGTAATCGCCGGTGTTGCGGATGGACTGATCGAAGATCGTCGGATTGGAGGTGAGCCCCGTCACCGCAAGCTCTCTGATGTAACGGCTGAGGGTGCCGCCCGTCAAGTGCGCCCGCGTAATGTTGTCGAGCCAGAGACTCTGGCCCGTTTCGTGAAGCCGCTGTGTGATCCTCATGTGTCATCCGTCCTCGCAAGGCGCCCGGCGCCGCAGGATCGGCCCGGCAGGCAGCTTGGTCGCGTCGCTGAACACTGGAAAGAGCTCCCCGCAATCGGCCTCCGCGGCCATTTGCGCTTCGCTTCGGGGCGAAGGTGCGGTTCGCTCAAGCCGCGCAGGTCCGCACAGTTCGTGTGTCCGGCGGGTGCCTCGCCCTCGCCAGTAGCGTTACCAACGATACCCTTGTATCAGGAGACTTGTTGGAGGCTGTTGATTTCCGTCAAGACGATTCGGACAGCTATCGACGATCGCTTCGGATCGCCGCTGTTCATGACGTCGAAGAAGGCGGTGCGGCCCGTTCCGCCGATAGCGCGCATCGTCTGTCAGATGGAGTTCCGATCGCGTCAATTCATGCGGTCGAGTTCGCGCAGCACGGCATCTCCCATCTGGCTGCAACCCATCGCCGACTTGCCCGGCTCGCAGATATCGGCGGTGCGCGCGCCTATTGCAAGGGCGGCGGCCACCGCGTGTTCGAGCAGCGCCGCATCTTGCGCGCGTTGCAGCGATAGCCGCAGCAGCATGGCGACGCTGAGTATCGCGCCCAGCGGGTTGGCGATGCCCTTGCCCGCGATGTCGGGCGCGCTGCCGTGTACCGGTTCATAGAGCCCTTTGCGGCGGTCTGCGACAGCGGCCGGCCCGAGCGATGCCGAGGGCAGCATGCCGAGCGAGCCTGCGGCCATGGCCGCGCAATCGGACAGAATGTCGCCGAAGATATTGTCGGTGACGACGACGTCGAACTGCGCCGGCGCCCGCACCACTTGCATGGCGCAATTGTCGACGTACATGTGGCGCAGTTCAATGTCGGCGAATTCGGCGTCGCGCAGGGCCTGAACCTCCTCGCGCCACAGGACGCCGGCTTCCATCACGTTGGCCTTGTCGACCGAGCACACTTTGCCGCGCCGCCCGCGTGCGAGTTCGAACGCAAAGCGGGCGATGCGGCGGATTTCAGAAGAGGTGTAGGTCTGGGTGTTGAAGCCGCGCCGCTGGCCGTCGGGCAGGGTCTCGATGCCGCGCGGCTGGCCGAAATAGATGCCGCCTATGAGTTCGCGCACGATGATGAAATCCACGCCTTCGAGCACGCGGTTCTTCAGCGACGAGGCTTCGTACAGCGCCGGGATGGTGACGATGGGCCGCAGATTGGCGAACAGTTCGAGCGAGCGGCGCACATAAGGCAGGCTGCCGGCGCTGCGCGCCGCGCGCGGAATCGCGTCCTCGTCGGTGCCGCCGACGGCTCCGAGCAGGATCGCATCGGCGGCGCGTATGGCCTCCTCCGTGCTCTCGGGCAGGAACAGCCCGTGCTTGCGATACGCACCCGAGCCGTATGGGTGCTCCCCGATTTCGATCCCGAGCTTGCGCCGCCCGACAAACCATTCGAGCACGCGGCGCGCCTCCGCCGTCACTTCCGGGCCTATGCCGTCCCCGGGCAGAATGGCAATGTTCTGTCTGCTCACGTGTCTACTCTCCCTGATTTCCTTCGGCTGCGAGAAACGCATCCTAACCGATCGGATAGAATCCGAACCATGAGTACCGATCCTGTCACCGAAAAGAATGTTCTGGGCGGCCCCCTGCAGGCCTGCGGTTACGATCCCCTGACCGGGTTTTTTCGCGACGGCTGCTGCGCCACGCGCGGTGCGGCAAACGTGGCACACCTGGTGTGCGTCAAGGTGACCGAGGAATTCCTGCAGTTTTCGCAGTCGCGCGGCAACGATCTCTCCACGCCCCGGCCGGAAATGCGTTTCCACGGCCTCAAGCCGGGTGATCGCTGGTGCCTGCACGTGCTGCGCTGGATCGAGGCCTGGGAGGCGGGCAAGGCGCCCAAAGTGGTACTCGAGGCCACGCACGAGAACGTGCTGCAACTGGTGCCGCTGCGCTCGCTCAAGCGGCACGCGCTCGATCTGCACTGAGCCGGCGGCGCTGGTGGCAGGCACGCTCGATCGACCTCGGACGGTCGCGGTTATCGGCGGCGGCCCGGCCGGACTCATGGCGGCGGAGGCCGTTGCCGCGGGCGGCGCGCAGGTCGATGTCTACGACGCCATGCCTTCTGTCGGCCGCAAATTCCTGATGGCGGGCAAGGGCGGCCTCAATCTGACGCACGCGGAGTCGTGCGAAGCGTTTCTCTCCCGCTATGGCGATAGCCGCGCCAGCCTAGAGCCCGCGCTCGCCGATTTCGGACCCGAAACCTTGCGCGCGTGGGCTCGCGCCCTGGGCGTGGAGACATTTGTCGGCAGCTCGGGTCGCGTGTTTCCCTCCGACATGAAGGCAGCCCCCTTGTTGCGTGCCTGGTTGCATCGCTTGCGCGCCGCAGGTGTCAATTTCCATATGCGCCATCGCTGGTGCGGCTGGGACGAGGCCGGCGCCTTGAAATTCGCGACGCCGGGGGGCGAGCGCGCGCTACGCGCCGACGCCACCGTACTCGCCTTGGGCGGCGGCAGTTGGGCGCGGCTGGGCTCCACCGGCGCATGGGTGCCCCTGCTCGTCGCGCGCGGCGTCAGCGTTGCGCCGCTGCGGCCGGCGAACTGCGGCTTCGATGCTGTCTGGGGCGAACACTTCCGGGCGCGTTTTGCCGGCCAACCGGTCAAGTCGGTGAGCCTGGCCCACACGGGACTCGATGGCGTCGAGCGCCGCCAGCAAGGCGAATTCATCGTGACCGCCACCGGCGTCGAAGGCGGTCTCGTCTACGCCTTTTCGGCCCAGCTGCGCGACGCGATCGAGGCGACAGGGGCTGCGCTGGCGCAGATCGATCTTGCGCCCGGCCGCACCTTGCCGCAGTTGGAGCGCGAACTCGCGCGCGCGCGTGGTTCGGATTCGATGGCGAATCACTTGCGGCGCCGAGCGGGAATCGAAGGCGTGAAGGCGGGGCTGTTGCGCGAACTGGCGAGCAAAGAGGATTTCGCCGATCCTGGGCGGCTAGCCGCGGCGATCAAGGCGCTGCCGCTGCGCCTGGTCGCGCCGCGGCCGCTGGACGAAGCGATCTCCAGCGCCGGAGGCGTCGTATTCGAAGATCGGGACGAGCGCCTGATGCTGCGGGCTTTGCCGGGGGTGTTTTGCGCCGGTGAGATGCTCGACTGGGAGGCGCCGACCGGAGGCTATCTGCTGACCGGGTGTTTCGCCAGCGGCCGAGCGGCAGGCGCGGGTGCGGTTGACTGGTTGAATGCCGCCCGAGCGCTTGCAGCCGCGCGCCCCTAGGCGCGCTACTCGTCCACCCAGGTAACGACCTCGCTCAGCGCAGCGCGGCTGGTGCGAAAGCGGTTCACCGGGTGCTCCGCGTCCTCGTAGCCGAAGGACATGCCGCATACCACCAGCCGCTCCGGCGGCAGGCCGAAATGCGCGCGCAGGAATTTCGGATGCGCGCCCAGCGCCGCCTGCGCGATGCTGGCGACACCCAGGCTGCGCGCGGCCAGCATGAAGTTATTCACCCAGGCGCCGCAGTCGAGCACGCCCGATACGCCCAGCGCCTCGTCGGTGGTGACGACCATGGCGTGCGGCGCGCCGAACAGGCGATAGTTCTCCATTGCCTGCTGCGCCGATGCCTCGCGGTCGCCGCGCGCGATGCCCACGCTCTCGTAGAGCTGGAAGCCGCACTCGCGCCGGCGCTCGAGATAGACGCCGCGATAATCGCGCGGGAACGCAAAATCGGGTTCGCGCTCGTGTCCGGCTACGTATTCGCACAGTGCGCTGCGAAAACGATCGGTCGCCGTGCCGCGGGTGATCACCACCTGCCACGGCTGCGCGTTGCACCAGGAGGGCGTGCGCTGCGCGATTTCCAGCATCTTCGCGATCTTGGCCGTTTCCACCTGGCGCGGCAGGAACGCGCGGCAGCTATAGCGCTCGGCGAGCAGGCGCTGGAATGCGTCGGACGACGGTGTGGATGGCTCTGCGCTCATGTTCTTCCTCTCGGTCTGTACTCGGCAATCGGCTGGAAACGCGCGTCCCTATTGGATTTGCGCAGATTGATGCGAGATTGCACCAAGCAGGACAAGCTGACAAGCCCAAGTCAAATTCGCCCACGTCATATTTGCAAATCCGCGCAAGTCCTGGTCGGAGTCACTATTCCTGTTCGCCCTTACAGATCTGGCAACGCGCCTTGGCTCCCAATGGCAATGGCGGTCTTGGCGTCACTAAACCCAAGCGGACAGGTATAATTGGTTCATGCCGACCATCCTTCTCATCAACGGCTTTCAGTTCATCATTTGACCGGCCGATCACGAGCCTCCGCACGTTCACGTCTTCAAGGGTGGTGGCGAGGCAAAGGTGCGCATTGGCAGCAATGAAAACGCGCCCGAACTCGTCACGGTCTGCGGGTTGACGCGACGCGAAGCAAAGTTCATATGGCGCGTGGCCGCCGAATATCAGGAAGAGTTGCTCGACGCATGGGAGAAGATTCATGGCTAACTGGAAAATCAGCGATAGCGACTTGAGCAGCCAGATCGATCGGGCAAGAGCCGCGGGTGCGGCCGCGCTGAGCAATGAACCCCGTGCGAAATCGGCTCGTTACAGTCCAAGCCGGCGTCAGGTTGTGGTTGAACTTACCAACGGTTGTTCATTTATCTTTCCGGTCGACAAAGCGCAAGGGCTTGCCGGCGCCTCGAACAAGGATTTGGCGGCAGTAAGAATATTGGGGAAAGGCGTGGGTCTGCACTGGGAAAAACTGGATGCCGATCTCAGTATCGCATCGTTGGTGCTTGGCATTTTCGGCAGCCATGCGTGGATGCGCGAGATTGCCCGTCGAGGCGGAGCTGCTTCGACACCCGCAAAGGCCGCCGCTGCCCGTGTTAATGGCGCAAAGGGTGGACGTCCCAAGAAGAGCACAAGTACTCCGCAAAAAGCGGCCTGAGCCCGGTCAAATCCGCAAATCCGCGTAAATCCGGGTCAGAGTCACTTTTCTCTCGCTCCGTACTCGGCAATCGGCTGGAAACGCCCGTCCCTATTGGATTTGCGGATATTGTGGCACTTTGTCAGAGAGCCTTCGAGCGGCGCTGATCCTTCAAGGCCGGTTCGTAAGCGCCGGCAGCGTCAGCCGGACCTCGACGCTGCGGTCCGCGGCAACTTCCAGTTTGAGGTCGCCGCCGTGCGCCCGCGCCAGTTCGCGCGACAGGCTCAAGCCGAGGCCGACGCCGTCGACGCGCCGGCCGCGCGCGCCGTCGGCGCGGTAGAAGCGCTCGAACAGGCGCACACGATCCTCCGCTTCGATGCCGGCCGAAGCGTTGGAGACGACAACGGTCACCTGCTGCAACGTGCGCGCGGCGGCGATGCGTATCCAGCCGGCCTCGACGTTGTACTTGATCGCATTGCTGATGAGGTTGTGCAGGATCTGCGTCAGCAGATTCTCGTCTGCGCTGACCTCGATGCCGCTCGGAACATCCTCGCGCACCTGCAGCGCCGGCGCGAGCATGCGCGTGTCTTCGGCCAGAGCGAGCAGGGCGGCGGACAGATCCACCGGCGCCAGTTGCAGGCGCAGCTGCGCCGCATCTGCCTGGGACAGCAGGAGCAGCTTGCGCGAAATGCCGGACAGTCGCCTCACTTCGTCGAGGATGCCGGCGAGCACGCCCTGGATGCGCGAACCCACCTCGGCGGCATTGATCTCGCGTTCGATCTGGCCCTGCAGAATCGCAAGCGGCGTCTTCAATTCGTGCGCGGCGTCGGCCGAGAAGCGCGACGCCTGTTTGAAACTCTTTTCGAGGCGGGCCAGCATTTCGTTGAACGCGAGCGTGAGTTCCTCGAACTCTCGGTCCTGCTCGCGCATGCTCACGCGCCGATCCAGTCCGACTGCCGTCACCGCGCGGATCGACGCGTTCAGGCGCCGTACCGGGCCGAGCGTGCGTGCTGCAACTATCCACGAACCCAGTCCGATCAGAGCCAGCGCCAGCGGCACCGCGAGCAAGAAGGCGTTGCGCAGCGCGGCCATTTGCGCATCGACTGCGGCGAGGCTCATGGCGACGGCGACCCTGGCGTGCGGGGTGACTGCGAGTCCCATGCGCCACGCCTGCCCTCCGGTGCTGAACTTTGCCACGGTGACCTCGGGCGGAAAGGGCCTCAGCGAGAGGTCGGGCATCAGATCGGGCCTGACCCCCCAGGATTTTTGCGCAGGCGGCGGCACCATGCGCGGATCCGGGCGGCGCGAGTTCGCATCGGGCCCCGGCAGCGGCGGCCAGGCGAACTGTTTCTCGTCCACGCCGGCCGGCCAGTGCGCGGAACGGTACACGCGCGCGCCGGTTCCGTCTTCCACCAGCAGCAGCACATCCTCGGCCTCGCTTGCTGCGAGCGTGCGTGCGAGCACGACTTCGAACTGCTGCCAGCCTCCAGCGGGCAGGCGCCGGTTGGTTTCGCGCTCGGCGTGGGCGGCCACGTCGGTCTCGAGCTGCTTCACGCGGATGTCGCGCACCAGCCACCAGGAAAGCGCGGCGAAACCCGCCAGCGCGCAGCCGGCGAGCAGCGCCGAGAGCAGCGCGATGCGCAGCCGGAACGAGACTTTCACGCGGGGGACGTGCCCGGCTTGCGAAAGCGGTAGCCTACGCCGCGCACGCTTTCGATCGGCGATTCCTCATCGGCGGCGATGGATGCGATCTTCTTGCGGATGCGCTGGATACAGACGTCCACCACGTTGGTGCTAGGGTCGAAATCGTAACCCCAGACGTGCTCCAGGATCTGCGTGCGCGTGAACACGCGCCCGGGGGAGCGCATCAGGTACTCGATCAGGTTGAATTCCCGGCCTGTCAGGTCCACGGTCTGCTCGACCCAAGTTACCTCGTGCGCGATCCGGTCCAGGCGCAGCCGCCCGACGGCGAGCACGTTCTGGCGCTCGCCCGAGACGCGGCGCACCAGGGCGTGCAGTCGCGCCACCAGTTCCTCGACGAAGAACGGCTTGGCGAGGTAATCGTCGGCGCCCAGCGTCAGGCCTTCGATGCGGTCGTCGAGCTCGTTGCGCGCGGTCAGCAGGATGACCGGCGTCGCCATTCCCGCCTTGCGCAGTCCTCTGAGCACCGACAGTCCGTCGCGCCCAGGGAGCATGATGTCGAGCACGATCACGTCGTGAGAGCCGCGGCTGGCGCAGTCGAAACCTTCGTTGCCGTCGGCGCAGTGTTCGACCGCAAAGCCCTGCTCGCGCAGCCCGGCGCAAACGAAATCGGAAATCTTCGCCTCGTCCTCGACCAGCAGTACATTCATTCCTGCCAACTCTCTGTGAAACGCGCTGCGCCCTACCATAGCCCTCCGGACGCCCGGCGTCTATTACAAAACTGTAATGCAGAAGCGTGGACTTGCGTAATGGAAGGGCGGCATCATGGGCAGCATGGAAACCAGGGACATGGAGGCAGGCATGAACGACAGGGCAAGGGTGTTCCCCGATCCCGAAACGGTGGCGAGGCTGGCGCTCTCCGACAGCGGCTTCGTGTTCGATCCGGTCAGCGGCCGCAGCTACAGCGTGAACGCGACCGGGCTGGCGATTCTGCGCCTGCTGCAGGCGCCGGCCGGCATCGCCGAGGTGGTCGAAGCGCTGGGCGCGCGCTTCGAAGGCGATGCCGCCACTCTGGAGCGCGACGTGATCGAATTCGCCAGCGTGCTGAGGAGTCAGATCAAATGATGCGCGAACCGCGGTTGACCATCGCCGTCACCGGCATGAACGCCCAGCCGGAGAACCCGGGTCCCGGCTTAGCCGTCGCGCGTTGCCTGCGCGAAGCTTACGGCGCGCGCGTGCGCATCGTCGGCCTCAGCTACGATGCGCTCGACCCCGGCCTGTACCTCGGCGAATACTGCGACTCCGCGCACATGCTGTCCTATCCCAGCGGCGGCTTGGACGTGATGCTGGAGCGGCTCGCTGGCATTCATGCGGACGAGCGCATCGACCTCCTGATTCCGTGCCTGGACGCGGAACTGCCGCAGATGGTCGGCGCGGCGCCACGGCTGGCCGCAATGGGCATACGCACCTTCCTGCCGGATGCGCAGGCGCTCGCCCGCCGCACCAAGGACCGCCTGCCGGAACTGTGCGAACTCGCAGGAGTAGCCTGCCCGGAAATCGCGACCGTCACCAGCGCGAGCTTCTTTCGCAGCTGCCGGTCCGAGGGCTGGACTTACCCGATGGTAGTCAAGGGCCCCTTCTACGACGCGCGCATCGTGAAGACCCCCGAGGAGGGCGCCGCCGCGTTTCAAGCGATCGCCGCTGAGTGGGGGCTGCCCGTCCTCGCGCAGCGCTTCGTCGCGGGCGATGAATACAACCTTTCCGGCGTCGCCGATGCCGACGGAAAACTGCTGGGCGAAGTGATGATGAAAAAGCGCGCGCTGACGGCGAAGGGCAAAGCCTGGGCCGGCGTGGCCATTTTCGACCAAGGCCTCGCCGATTGCGCGCGGCGGCTGGTGAAGGCGCTGGGCTGGAGGGGTCCGCTGGAAGTCGAGATGATGCGCGATGCAGAGGGCCGCTATCACCTGATCGAGATCAATCCGCGTTTTCCGTCCTGGATTTACCTGTCGCAGGGCGTCGGACGCAATCTGCCCGCGCTGCTGGCCGAGCTCGCGCTGGGGCGGCCGGCGCCGGTGATGCCTGCGCCACGGCCGGGCACGATGTTCATCCGCTACGCGCTGGAGACCATCGTGCCACTGGCCAACTTCGAGGCGATGATGATGGACGGCGCCTTGTCGCACCAAACCGAATTCCGCAGCACCGAAACCCGCAGCACCGAAACTGGCAACGTCACAAGCCGCCGCTCTGAAACCGAAGGAGTACTTTGATGGGCGAAAGACCGATCTGGACGAAACCCGTCCTCACCCCGCACCGTACGGGCGGCATGAACAAATTCGGCAACGTGCGCACGCAACTGTACCAATCCGACGTCGATGGTGCCGAGATCGCGCTGCTGCTGGAACAATACGGCTCGCCGCTGTTCATCGTGTCGGAGAAGACCCTGCGCGACAACGTGCGCCGCCTGAAGCGCGCATTCGCGACGCGCTGGCCGCGGGTGCGCCACGGCTGGTCGTACAAGACCAATTACCTCGGCGCGGTGTGCAACGTGCTGCACCAGGAAGGCTCCTGGGCCGAAGTGGTCTCCGCCTTCGAATACCGCAAGGCGCGCGCGCTCGGCGTGCCCGGCTCGCGCATCATCTTCAACGGCCCGTGGAAGCCGAACGACGCACTCAAGCAGGCGATAGAGGAGGGCGCGACGATCAACATCGATCACCTGGACGAGCTCTACGCGATCGAGAACGTCGCGCGCGGCCTAGGCCGCGAGGCCGTGCCGGTGGGCATACGCCTCAATTTCGACACCGGCTACACCGAGGCCTGGAGTCGTTTCGGCTTCAACATCGAATCGGGAGCCGCGCGCGACGCGGCGCAGCGCATCGCCGCGAGCAAGTGGCTCAAGCTAGGCGGATTGCACAGCCACATCGGCACGTTTGTGCTGGATGTGCGCGCCTACGCCGCGCAGGCGCGCATCATGGCCGAATTCATGGAAGCGACCGAGCGCGAAACCCGCTGCAGCATCGAGTATCTGGACATCGGCGGCGGCTTCGCCTCGCGCAACGCGCTGCAGGGCGTGTATCTGCCGCCGGAGCAGATGGTCCCGAGCTTCGAGCAGTACGCCGAAGCGATCACCGACGCGCTGCTCGAGGCGACGCGCGGGCGGGTCGCCGCGGGCAAGCCGCTGCCGGTGCTCGTGCTCGAGACCGGCCGCGCCGTCGTCGACGACGCCGAAACGCTGGTGACCAGCGTGGTCGGCAACAAGCGCTTGCCCGACGGGCGGCGGGCCGCGATTCTCGACGCCGGGGTCAACCTGCTGTTCACGGCCTACTGGTACAACCACGAGGTGAGGCCGCTGCGGCCGCTCGATGGCATCGCCGAGGAAACCGTGCTCTACGGGCCGCTGTGCATGAACATCGACGTGGTGCGCGCCTCGGTGATGCTGCCGCCGCTCAATGTCGGCGAGCCGCTCGCGATCCATCCGGTCGGCGCGTACAACAACACGCAGTGGCAGCAGTTCATACAATACCGTCCGGCGATCGTCATGGTCACCGCGGCGGGGCAGGTCGAGCTCATCCGCGAGGCCGAGCAGCTGGAGACCGTCAACGCGTTGGAGCGCGTGCCGGCGTCGATCGCCGAACCCTACCCGAAAGGCCTGCCCGAATGAGATTGGCGCTCGGCGCTGCGGGAGCGCTCGACGCGATGCTGCGTGCCAGGAATACGCAAGACGCGCTGCTGCGCGCGAGAAGCGCACTGGACGCGCTGTTGCGCGCCTACGCCGCGGTGCTGTTCTGCGAGTCGCCGCGGGCAGGCGCCTGGTTCTTTCTGCTTACCTGGTGCTCACCTGGCGCGGCGGCGGCTGGCATGTTGGGGCTCGCCTGCGCCGCGCTCTGGGCGCGCGCGTTCTCTCTCGATGCCCCGGGCGCGCCGCATCTGGTGAACGGGCTGCTGGTGGGCCTGTTCATGGGCGCGTTCTATCCCGTTTCTTCCTTGTTCGGCTGGCAGCTTGCGGCGTGGGTCGCCGCTGCCGCGCTGTTCGCGACGCTCAGCGCGCACTGGCTCGCGGCGCTGCTCTGGCGTGCTGGCCGGCTGCCGGTGCTGAGCCTGCCCTTCGTGCTCGCCTGCTGGCTGGTCGCCCTGGCTTCGCCCTGGCGCGGCGGCGCCTCCGGTCTGCACGACCCTTTCGGTGCGGCGAGCACGCTCATGCCGGTTGCAGCGGAGGGCTTCTTCGCTTCGCTCGGCTGGCTGTTTCTGGTCCCCTACCCGTTTGCCGGGGCGCTGCTTTTCCTCGGCCTGCTCGCCGCATCGCGCTACCTCGCACTGCTTGCGCTCGCCGGATATGCCGCGGGACAGGCGGCGCTTGCGCTCTCGGGCAGTGCCGGCGCCGACCTGTACGGCTTCAACTACATGCTTGCCGCGATGGCGCTGGGCGGCATCTTCTCGGTGCCCTCGCGCGCAGGCTTCGCGATGGCGGCTGCCGGCGGCGCGCTCAGCGCATGGCTGGCGCTCGCCCTGGGCGAGGTGTTGTCTCCGCTGCACCTGCCTGTGCTGACCCTGCCCTTTATCGCCGCGGTCTATTTGTGGCTGGGAGCGCTCTCGGTGCGCGCGGAAGACCGCGCGCCGCGCCTCGCGCTCGACGCGCCCGGTGCGCCCGAGCGCAGCTACGAGCGCGCGCGTATCGCCGAGGTGCGTGGCAGCACGGCAGACAGCGTCGCGCTGATGGCGCCGTTTTTCGGAGAGTGGCGCGTGGCGCAGGCGTTCGACGGTCCGCATACGCACCGCAGCCCCTGGCAGCACGCGCTCGACCTCGAGATCGTCGAGGCGGGCCGCAATCGCCGCGGCGAGGGCGACGCCCAGGGCGACTACCATTGTTTTGGCACGCCGGTGCTTGCGCCGGCCGCGGCGCTGGTGGTCGGGATGCGCGATGACCTCGCCGACATGGCGCCCGGAGAGGCCGACATCGAGAACAACTGGGGCAATTTCCTGCTGCTGCGCACGGCTGCCGGCGCGCACATCCTGCTCGCGCACCTGAGGCAGGGCAGCGTTCGCGTGCAAGCGGGCGATTGGATCGTCGCCGGCCAGCAGGTGGCCTCCTGCGGCAGCTCCGGGCGCGCGCCCGAGCCGCATCTGCATCTTCATGTGCAGGCGTCCGACCAGCTAGGCGGCTCCACGCGTCCGTTTCACCTCGTCAACGTGCTGGTGCGCGAACTGGAGGGCGAAGCCGAATTCCGGCTCTACCACGTGCCGGTCGACGGCGAACTCGTCAGCAGTGCGCCGCGCGACGAGGCCTTGGCCGGTGCGCTGCGCCTGCCGCAGGGCCACGCGCTCGCCTATCGCTTGACGGGACCGAATGCGGCGCATGGCGCGCGGCGCGCGGAACTGCACAGCGAGCGCACGCTGCTGGGTCAAAGCCGGCTGTCCTGTCTTTCCGGCGCTTCCGCGGCTTTCGAGGAGACGCCTTACGTGGTCGGCTATTTCGATCGCCAAGGCGGGCGCGACCAAATGCTCGATCTGTGGCTGCTGTGCCTGGGGCTGACGCCGCTCAGCACCGCGGCTGGCTTTTGGCGCGACCGGCCGGCGCTCGCCTTGTTGCCGCTGGGCCCCTTGCGCCGCGCCGCGGCTGCGCTCGTGCGCCCGCTGGGCGCCGGCTGCGAGAGCACCTACCGCAGGCAGTGGGATGAAGTCGAACATGCCTGGCGCCAGGACGGCGAGCACGCGTTCAGCCCCTTGCCCGGCATACGCTGGCGCGCGGCGACGAGTGCCTGGATCGCGCCCGGCCGCGGCGTCACGCGGATGCGCATGCGGATGTTCGGCCGCTGCTGGGAGGCCGTGCTCGAAGAAGCGGCGCGCGCGATTTCGAATTCGAATCAGTCCAACACCAACCAACCGGAGATGATCGAGCGATGAAACACAACAGTTCAGCAAATCGGGCAGTGTGCCGTCTGGCGGCGCTGACTGCGGGCCTGGCGCTCAGCTTTGCCGCGCAGGCGCAGACCGACCCCTGGTCCGAGTCCTACCGGCTCGAGGGGCTGGGACGCTACGCGGAAGCGCAGGCGCAGATCGCGCCCTTGGCGACGCGCCAGCCGGTGCACGAGTTCGCGCTGATCCGCAGCGCCTGGCTGCAGTACCTGCAAGGCAGTCACACCGAAGCCGAGGCGCTGTACCAGCGCGCGCTTGCGCTCAATTCACGCTCGATCGAAGCCGCCCTCGGCGTGATGTTGCCGCAGATGGCGCAGTACCGCTGGGCCGACGCGATCAAGACCGGGCGCAAGGTGCTCGCCAGCAGTCCCTGGGACTATACGGCGCACGTGCGCATCATGATCTGCGAGGAGGCGACTTCGCGCTGGGACGAACTCGCCAAGCATGCGTCCGAGGTGTCCTCGCGCTATCCCACCGACGCGACTCTCCTCGTCTATTGGGCGCGCGCGGAGTCGGCGCTGCGCAACGTGCGCCGCGCGCGCGAACTGTACGCGCAGGTGATAGAGCGCGTGCCGGGGCATGCCGAGGCGACGAAATACCTCAAGGCGGCGCAGTAGGCGCGCGATGCGAAAGAGCTTAATACAAAATGAGGGGAGACCTCCCCTCATACTCCCCTATGTCAGGGGCCATTTCGGTCATTCTGAAATGGCCTTCAAGTTCATTGTCTTGCTCGCGTGCCTGCTGCTGGCGGCGCCCGCGTTCGCGCAGGAGCGCGCGCGGCGCGTCGAGTCCCCGGGCGTTCGCGTCGGCGACACCTGGATCTACAACAAACTCAACGGCTGGAACCGCGAACTGCAAGAGACCTCGATCAACGTGGTCAAGCGCGTCGAGCGCAGCGGCATCCTGATGGAATCCTCCAACCTCGACGGCAGCAGCGTGGCGCAGATCCTGCGCTCGGCCGCGTTCAATCTGGTGCGCGTCGACGGCCCGGGATTTACGCAACTGGCCGAGCCTTTCTATCCGAACTACAGCTTTCCCCTTTATGTCGGCAAGACCTGGTCTGGAAAAGTCGTGCTGTCCAACACCAAGCGGCCGCTGACCCAGGTGAGCGCCGACCTGGAGGGCAGGGCGGTCGGATGGGAGATGGTGACGGTGCCCGCCGGCACCTTCCTCGCGCTGAAACTCAGCATGAAGGGCAGCTACCTTGCGTCGGGCATCGAGGGCGACTGGAGCGGCAGCATAGAGGACACGCTCTGGTACGCGCCCGAGGTGCGCAATGCGGTGCGCTACGAATACATCGATTTTCTCGACCGCTCGCGCCATAACCACGAGGTGCACGAACTCGTGCGGTTCTGGCCTGGCGCCTGAGGCGGGAAGGTTTAGCCCTTTTTGCGCTGCGCGGGCCGCTTCAGGTCGAAGCGCCAGGCCGGCGCCGCAGATGCGACCCAGCCGCCGGTGGGCGGCGGGAAGTGGGTGCCCAGCACCAGCACGGGCCGGTCGGCATAGCGCGAAAGAAAGTCGCGCCGCGTGCGCCGTGCCGCAGCCGTATCGACGTCGAAGTTGTTGACGAGATCGGGTTCGGCGCATTGCAGCGGATGGTGCATCAGGTCGCCGGTGATGACGGCCTCTTCGTCGCGCGACGCGATGTGCACGCTGACATGGCCGGGCGTGTGCCCGGGCGTGGGCTCCAGCCGGACTTCCGGCGTCAGAACGTGATCCATGTCGATTAGTTCGGCCAGACCAGCGTCGATAATTGGCCGCACCGAATCACCCATCACGTCGCCATCATTGTGTTTCGCGGTTTCGGCGGACCAGTGCTCCCACTCTCTGCGGCCGAAGAGATAGCGCGCATTGGGAAAGACCGGCACCCACTTGCCGTCGACCAGGCGCGTGTTCCAGCCGACGTGATCTACATGCAGGTGGGTGCAGAGCACCGTGTCTATCGTTTCAGCGGGATATCCGGCCTCGGCGAGATCGGTAAGGAACGGCCCCTGCAGCAGATTCCACGCCTGAACGGCGCGCACCTTGTTGTTGCCGACGCAGGTGTCGACGATGATGCGCCTCGCGCCCGACTCGATGACGAAACTGTGGATGGAGCCCAACAGCCTGCCGTCCTCGTGCGCGAAATGCGGCCGCAGCCAGGCGTGGTGCCGCACCATTTCGGGTGTGCACGCCGGAAACATGAACGTGCCGGGAAAGGGCTGTCCACCCAACTCGGCGACGCGCGTGATGCGCACGTCGCCGACCTGCCAGCGCATGAATTTGTCCGGGTTCAAGTTTCGAAGCCGCGCAGGGGTGATGCCTAGCACTCGACTACAGCGGCTGGATATCGGCTTCCTTGACGATGCGCTGGTAGTTGCTGATCTCGTCGCGCACGAACTTGGCGAATTCCGCCGGCTTCATCGGCACCGGGCCGATGCCGAGCTTGGCGAACTGCTCGCGCACTTCGGGGTTCTGCAGGATCAGCGTGACCTGGGCGTTGAGTTTCTGCACGATCGCGGGCGGCGTGGCAGCCGGCGCCCACATGCCGAACCACAGGCTGATGTTGAAGTCCTTGAGCCCCTGTTCGGCGATCGAGGGTACGTCCGGCGCCACCTCGGCGCGGCGTTTGGTCGATACGCCGAGGGCGATCAGTTTGCCATCCTTCAGCTGGCCGATGGCGGTGTTGATCGGCGCCATGTAAAACGAGGTGCGTCCGGCGATCGAGTCCTGGATCGCCTCAGGCGATCCCTTGTACGGGATGTGCAGCATTTTCACCCCCGCCACCTGGGCGAAGTATTCCGCGGCGAGGTGGGTCGAACTGCCCACGCCGGCCGAGGCGAAAGGCACGGCCCCGGGTTTGGCCTTGGCTTCGTCGATGAGCAGCTTCAGCGTGCGATACGGGCCGTCCTTCTGCGTCACCATGACGTAGGGCGTGACCCCGAGCAGCGCCACGTCCACCAGGTCTTTCAGCGGATCGTAAGGCAGGGTCTTGTAGATGGCGGAGTTGGCGGCGTGGGACGCCGACTGCACCAGTATCGTGTAGCCGTCCGCGTCCGCCTTGACCACGGCCTGGGTGCCGATCTGCCCGCCCGCGCCGGCGCGGTTCTCGACGATGACCGGCTGCTTCCAGGCATCGCCCAGATGCTTGGCGATGATGCGACCGGCGATGTCCGCACCTGAACCCGGCGTCAGCGGCACAATCATGCGTATCGGTTTGGTCGGGTAATCCTGGGCCGCGGCGAAGGGCGCAGCCGCAGCGAGTGCGAGGGTTGCAAGCAGGCGTGCCAGGTTCATGCGTGTCTCCGTATCTGTTTTCGAGCAAGTGGGAAGGGCGTCCGCGGACAGGTTGCGAGCCGAACGCGCAACATTCTAGACGATTCCATGCGCGACCGCCGGCGTGCGCCGGTGGTAATATCGGCGCCCAGCGGCCGCTGGCGCGGAGAGCGGTCGCATCGTGGCCGGGTCCGAATCGAACCAGCGGCATTAGCAGCGAAGGGCAATCATGATCTTGTCGGCGACGGCCGTGGTCGAGGCGGGTGCGCATGCGCGCGGCTGAGGTTCACGCCTGGTTCAAGACGCAGGCCGGGAAGTTTCCCGGCGCGCTGGTGTGCGTCACCATCGCCCTCGCCGCCACCTTCGTCTCGCAGAATTACGGCGGCCCGCAATTGCTGTACGCGCTGCTGCTCGGCCTGTCCTTCCATTTTCTGACGGAAGACAAGCGCATGAAAGCGGGCATCGATTTCTGTTCGCGTTCGGTGCTGCGCTTCGGCGTGGCCTTGCTGGGCGCGCGCATCACCCTGCCGCAGATCGCCAAACTCGGCCTTGCGCCCGCGCTGACGGTGAGCGCTGCGGTGCTCTCGACCATACTCTTCGGACTGCTGCTCGCGCGCCTGCTTCGCCGGCCGCGCGAGGAAGGTTTGCTCTCCGGTGGGGCGGTGGCGATCTGCGGCGCGTCGGCGGCGCTGGCGATTTCCTCGGTGCTGCCGCAATCGAAGGAGAACGAACGCTACACCCTGCTCGCCGTGGTCGGCGTCACCGTGCTCTCGACCGTCGCGATGATTCTCTACCCGTTCGCGGCGCGCGGGATGGGCCTCAACGCCGCCCAGGCCGGCGTCTTTTTCGGCGGCACCATTCACGACGTCGCGCAAGTCGTGGCCGCGGGCATGCTTCTCTCGCCCGAGACCGGCGACACCGCGACTATCGTCAAACTGTTCCGCGTGCTGCTGCTGGTGCCGGTGGTGTTCGCCTTTGCCTTGATCTATCGCCGCCACCCGCATAACCGCGTAGAGGGCGAACGCCAGCCTCTGGTCCCCTTGTTCCTGATCGGGTTTGCGCTGCTCGTCGCGCTTTCCAGCCTGGGTGCGATAGACGCGCAGTTGACGCAACAGGCGGGCGCCGCCTCGCGCGCGATGCTGGTTGTGGCGATCGCCGCGGTCGGGGTCAAGACGTCGTTCCAGGACCTGGGCAAGTTGGGGTGGTTGCCGGTGGCCATGCTGCTCGCGGAGACGCTGTTCATCGCCGCGTTCGTGCTGGCGGCGATGCTGGGTCTGGGGATAGCCGCTTAACCGGCGAAAACCGCCGCCGACGAGCGGCGGCGCGAACCGGCTACTTCTTTCCTGTGAGGATTTCGCGCTGGACCTCGGTGATATCCCGGGCGCGGGTGGCGGGCGCCGCATCGCATTTTCCCTGGCGCGGACAGCGCGAACTGCGCGGGCAGATGATGCGGGCGGGTTGCTGCAGCGACTCCTCGACCCATGCGATGCTGAGAATGTTCGCGACCGCGCGTATGGCCTCAGCCGCCTCGCGGCCTATCTTCGCCTGACCGCCTTTGCGATAGCAGTCGTCGCCTATGCTGTCCACGATTCGGGCTGCATCAGCCTCGTTGGAGGAGAGCGCAGGCGCGAGATCTATCCCCACCGACAGCGCGTGGGGGGTGCCCGCCATGTCGCGGGTACGGATGGTGTGGCAGCAGTAGAGTTGCCACCGGTCGCCGTCCCTCAGTACGGAAATCTGTGAAGTCGAGCCGCTCCGGGATTCGCCGACCATGCGGAACACGGCCCAATGCGGGCAGGGGTCCGTGGCCTGCGTCATATTGCCCCACGGCAGCGGGATGCCGTTGCCCCGGTACACGGCGCGCAAGTGTCCCGGCGCGGTCGCGTCGAAAAAGTGCCAATACGGATACGGCGACACCTTGGTCATGCGGCGCATGAACACCGCCGGCGTCAGTTCGAGCTTCTGTCTCGCCTCTATCCGATAACGCTCGCGCATCAGGAAGCGGCGGAACGGCACTTTCGGGCACAAGAGGGCGCTGGCGAAGAAACTGCATTCGAAGTCGCGCCATGCGAGCAGGACCTCGCGCGCCTCGATGCCGGCGTGAAACGGCGAGCCGCTGTCCGGGCTGCCGCCGGTTTCGCCGCCGGTGGCGTGTGGCGATTTCAGCCCGTCCCCGCGATGCAGGATCTTGTGCCCGAGGTGCGACGCCAGATCGAACTTCAGTCGCGCCGGATCCGCTTGCAGGGCCTTGTTCAAATAGACGGTGCCGGGCGGCTCGAAAAAAGAACGCACCACGCTGCGCACCTCCTGCTCATTGTCGCGCGCCAGCACCGGTTTGCGCTCGAACCAGCGGATCTCCAGGCCGTGGCGCTTGCACAGCGCTAGGAGATCGTCGACCTTGAGCCCGAAGGCGCGTTTGCCTACCGTTTCGGCGGCGCGCTCCAGATCCGGAAACTCGTTATGCGAGGTTTCCTGATGGGCGCGTATCAGCAGATTTGCGAATTGACGTCCGGTGGTCCCGGTCTGCGACAGCAGTTCCGGAATCGCCGCCTGCAGCAGATTCTTCGAGAAAAGAAACGAAGGCTCGAAGGCGATGCCGGCCGCGCCGCCTGCAGCCTTGGCGCGAACCGCCGGCGCGAACTCCGCGTTCTGATCCGAAAACCACTGCGGTTCGCGCTGCAACACCGCGGCGATCAAGGCCAGCACCCCCGGCGACGGCGTGCGGCGCCCGCCCTCTATCATGCTGAGGTAGGACACCGACGGCGCAGCCTGCGGATCGATCTGGGCGCAGCGCGCGGACAGGTCGTCGAGCGTGATCCGGTGCTCCTTGCGCAGGGCGCGCAGCTTGGCTCCGAGGAAGTGGTTGTTCCTGACGATGCGCTCGATCATGCGTTCATCCTCTCATCCTTTCGCCTTCGCGTGGGCGGAGTAAAAACGGCTCTGTGAAGTTGCGCAAGCTTAGTTTTGTGAAGTTAACACTGTCAACATTTATTCTGTGGATTTCACACAAGTCCTGCATTACGGTGCTCACACCCCTTCACAACTCTCCAAGGAGACCGACATGATCAAGCACCTGGGCAGGCACACCGCCGCGATAGACGCCATCGAGGAAGACTGGAAAGAGAACCCGCGCTGGCGCGACGTCAAGCGCGGCTATACGGCCGCGGACGTGTTTCGCCTGCGCGGATCGCTGGCGATCGAACATACCCTGGCGCATCGCGGCGCCGACACGCTGTGGCGCCTGCTGACCACCACGCCTTTCGTCAACACGCTGGGCGCGCTGACCGGAAACCAGGCGATGCAGCAGGTGAAGGCTGGCTTGAAAGCCATTTATCTGTCTGGCTGGCAGGTGGCGGCGGACGGCAACGACTCCTGCCAGATGTATCCCGACCAGTCGCTGTACTCGGTTTCCAGCGTCCCGAGCGTGGTGCGCCGGATCAACAACGCCCTGATGCGCGCCGACCAGCTGCATCACGCCGAGGGCGACGATTCGACCGACTGGTATGCGCCCATCGTGGCCGACGCCGAGTCGGGCTTCGGCGGCGTGCTGAACGCGCACGAGCTGATGAAAGCGATGATAGAGGCCGGCGCGGCGGGCGTGCACTTCGAGGACCAGTTGGCTTCGGTCAAGAAATGCGGCCACATGGGCGGAAAAGTGCTCGTGCCCACGCAGGAAGCGGTGCAAAAGCTGTGCGCGGCGCGGCTCGCCGCGGACGTCATGGGCGTGCCCACGGTGCTGCTCGCGCGCACCGACTCCGAAGCTGCGACCCTGGTCACCAGCGACGTCGACGAAAACGACAAGCCGTTCATCACCGGCGAGCGCACGGCGGAAGGCTATTACCGCGTGCGGGCGGGCTTCGACCAGGCGGTATCGCGCGGCCTCGCCTATGCGCCCTACGCCGATCTGATCTGGTGCGAGACCGGCAAGCCCGATTTGGCTTTCGCCCGGAATTACGCCGAGGCGATCCACAAGGTCTATCCGAACAAGATGCTCGCCTACAACTGCTCGCCCTCGTTCAACTGGCGCAAGAACCTCGACTCAGCGACCATCGCGAAATTCCAGCGCGAACTCGGCGCCATGGGCTACAAGTTCCAGTTCATCACGCTCGCCGGCTTCCACTCGCTCAACTACGGCATGTTCGAGCTGGCGAGCGGCTACGCCGAGGAACAGATGAGCGCGTACGTGCGCCTGCAGGAGGCGGAGTTCGCCGCCGAGAAGCACGGCTACACCGCGGCGCGGCATCAGCGCGAAGTCGGCACCGGCTATTTCGACGCCGTGACCCAGGTCGTCCAGGGCAAGCTGGCTTCGACCACGGCTCTGTCGGGTTCGACCGAAGAAGAGCAGTTCCATGACGCGCCGGTGAGAATCGCCGCGGTCGCGTAATCCAGGCAGTCCTTGCTCTAAGGCTTGCAACTCGCGTC
>CAYNVY010000033.1:0-27708 GCA_964400745.1 uncultured Enterobacteriaceae bacterium
GCCGGCAGGTTGATGCGCTTGATGTCGCCGTGCACGCGGATCATGGGCGGCAGGCCAGACGAAAGATGCAGGTCGGACGCTTTGTTCTTGACCACGAAGGCAAGCAGTTCAGAGATATCCATCTATAATCGCTCCATGCTGAATGATGCGCTGGGCGGGAACGCGACCGACCGATTGGGAGCGATTCATCGCTGCTTTCCCATGTTCCCGTCCGCGGCAAATTATGTCCTCAATCGAGAGTAACTTGCAAGTCGTAAGAGCGCGCATCGCCGCGGCGGCGCACGCGGCCGGACGCGAACCCGGCGCGGTCGCCTTGCTGGCCGTGAGCAAGACGTTCGCCGCGCAGGCTGTGGCCGCTGCGTACGCGGCGGGTCAGCGCGAATTCGGCGAAAATTACGTTCAGGAAGGGGTGGAAAAGATTGCCGCGCTCCGCGCATTGCCTCTGGTCTGGCACTTCATCGGGCCGATCCAGAGCAACAAGACCAGAGCCATCGCGGAGAATTTCCAATGGGTGCATTCGGTCGAACGGGAGAAGATCGCGCAGCGCCTGTCCGACGCGCGCCCGACGCACCTGGCGCCGCTGGACGTATGCGTTCAGGTGAACGTGAGCGCGGAGGCCAGCAAGAGCGGCGTGGCGCCTGAGGGGCTACGCGACCTGGCCGAGGCGGTGCGCGCGCTTCCGCGGCTCAGGCTGCGCGGCCTGATGGGCGTGCCGGAGCCGAGCGAGGACGCGAAACTGCAGTGCCGGCGCTTTCGCAGCCTGCGCATGCTGCAGCAGGAACTCAACGCAGCCGGTTTTGGGCTGGACACCCTGTCGATGGGCATGTCGCAGGATCTTGAGGCTGCGGTCTCGGAGGGCGCCACCATTGTGCGCATAGGTACCGCCATATTCGGCGAAAGGAGCAGGACGTGAAGATCACCTTTATCGGCGGGGGCAATATGGCGACCGCCCTGATCAGCGGGCTTATCGGCAAAGGCCACGTGCCCGGCGACATCCAGGTGGTCGAAATACAGGCCGAAGCGCGTGCGCGGCTGATCGCGAAGCACGGCGTCGCTTGCGCGGGCGGCCTCGCTGACGCAGGGCCTTTGGGCGAAGTCCTCGTGTTGGCGATCAAACCGCAGCAGATTCGCGCCGCCGCGGGGGCGCTACGGACGCTGCTGCAGGGCCAGCTAGTGCTCACCATCGCCGCCGGCATACGACTCGCAGATCTGTCGCGCTGGCTGGGGGGGTACCGCACAATCGTGCGTTGCATGCCGAATACGCCGGCGCTGGTCGGTGCCGGGATCAGCGGCCTATACGCGGACGCAGATGTCGGTGCCCACCAGCGACAGCTGGCCGAAGACATTTTGGGCGCCGTCGGCGCTACGCTCTGGGTTAGCGGCGAGTCCTTGCTCGATCCGGTTACGGCCATTTCCGGAAGCGGGCCGGCATACGTGTTCTATTTCATGGAGGCGTTGCAGCAGGCCGCCGCGGAAATGGGCTTTTCCGCGGCCGACGCCAGAAAGCTCGCGGTCGAAACTTTCGTCGGTAGCGCGCGGCTGGCGGCACAGAGCGCGGAGGATTTGGCAGTGCTGCGCGAGCGCGTCACCTCCAAGGGGGGAACGACCGAAAGCGCGCTGGCCTGCATGACGGCTGATCGGGTCAAGGACAGTATCGTGCGCGCGCTGCACGCCGCGAACGAGCGCGCGCATGAACTGGGCGAGCAATTGGGGGCGGACCGTGCTTAATCAAATCCTGCGCTTTCTAATCGACACGGTTCTGGGATTCTTCGTATTTGTGCTGCTGGCCCGCTTCTATCTGCAGCTGCTGCGCGCCCCGTTCAGGAATCCGCTGGGTCAGTTCGTTACTGCGCTGACCAACTGGATGGTATTGCCCGCGCGCCGCCTGATTCCGGGCATGTTCGGACTGGATCTGGCGAGCTTCCTGCTCGCTTGGTTGATCGAGACGCTGCTGCTGTTCCTGATCTTCGTGCTCAAGGCAGGAGGCGTGGGCGCTGTTTCCGGTCTGGCAGTCGGTATTTTTTTCAGCCTGGGTTTGCTCGAACTGGCGCGTTTCAGCATCTACCTGCTGATCGGTGTCATTCTGATTCAGGCGGTGATCAGTTGGATCAACCCGTACGCGCCGCTGGCACCGCTTTTCAACGCGCTGACCGGGCCGTTTCTGCGTCCTTTCCGGCAACTGATTCCGCCCATCGGCGGCATAGACCTGTCGCCCTTGTTCGCATTGGTCGCGGCGCAGTTGCTGCTGATCCCGCTCGAGTACCTGGCCCGCTCCGTGACGCTGCTGCTTTGACCTGGTATCAAACAGGCCGGGACGGCATCACTATTCATGTTCAGGCCCAGCCCGGAGCCAAGCGTACCGAAGTCGTCGGTTTGTACGGCGATTGCATCAAGGTGCGACTGGCTTCTCCTCCGGTCGAAGGAAAGGCCAATGCATGCCTGATCGAATTCCTCGCCTTGCGCCTGGCCGTGAAACGATCGCAGCTATCGATTACTCGGGGGAAGAGTTCGCGCCGCAAGAGCGTTTTCGTGGCTGCAAGCGGGTTGCAGCCCGAAATTCTGCTGGAGAATTGCGTCTGAACCATCGTCGGCGCAGCGGTGCGCGGCCGAAGTACCGGTCCAGGAGTTAGGCGGGGTCGGCGGTGTAGGCGATTTTACCGCGCACGATGGTATAGCGCACCGTACCCGGTAATTCTATGCCGAGGAAGGGCGTGTTCTTTCCCTGGCTCTTGAGTTCTGCGGCGCTCACTTTGCGGTACTGCTCCGGATCGAAAATGCAGATGTCGGCCGTCTGCCCTACGGACAGGTGGCCGGCATTCAGCCCAAGTATGCGCGCCGGATCATGCGTCACGCGCGCCAAGGCCTGAACCAGGGGCATTTTTGCTTCCATCGCCCATTTCAGGGTGAGCGGCAACAGCAGTTCCAGGCCGGTCGCACCCGCTTCCGACTCGCCGAACGGCAGCAGCTTCGAATCTTCGTCGACCGGCGTGTGGTCGGAGCAGAGCGCGTCCACGGTGCCGTCTTTAAGTCCTTCGCGCAATGCGTCCCGATCCCGCCCGCTGCGCAGTGGCGGCAGCAGATGGCAGTGCGAATCGAAGTAACCCAGATCCATTTCCGAGAGGTGCGCATGGTGGATGCCGATATCGCAACTCAGGGCGAGACCTTCGCGTTTGGCCGCGCGCACCATCGCCACGCCTTCGCGCGTCGAAAGGCGGCACAGGTGCACGCGAGCGCCGGTGGCGCGCATCAGCTCGATGATGGTGGCGATGGAGATGGTCTCGGCGAAGGCGGGGATTCCGGGCAAACCCAAGCGCGTGGCGACTTCGCCGTCGTGCGCCACGCCGTCTTTCGCCAGAAATCCGTCCTGCGGCCGCAGCCAGACGCAAAAACCGAAAGTGGCGGCGTATTGAAGTGCGCGCCACAGCACCTGGTTGTCCTGCAAGGGCACGTCGGCATGCGAGAAGCCGACGCAGCCCGCGTCGCGCAGCTCCGCCATCTCGGTCAGTTGTTCTCCGGCAAGGCCGATGGTGAGCGCGCCTATCGGATACACGTGGGCCAGGTTGAGCGTCTTGGCGCGGTGCTTCAACATTTCGACCAGGCCGGGCTCGTCCAAAGGCGGTTCGGTATCGGGCGGACAAGCGAGGCTGGTTACCCCGCCGGCCACGGCAGCCAGCATCTCCGACTCCAGTGTCGCCTTGTACTCGAAGCCGGGCTCGCGCAGCCGCGCCGAGAGGTCGATCAGGCCGGGGCACACCGCCAGATTCGCGGCATCGATCACCCGGTTCGCGCTGAAACCATCCGGCGCCTTGCCCACGGCCGCGATCTTTGCGTCCGCGACATAGACGTCGGTGCGCGTGTCGATATTGTTTTTCGGGTCGATCAGGCGCCCGTTCTTGATATGGATATTCATCAAAGTCAGTTCCCAGCCAGTATGCTCATCACCGCCATCCTGACGGCGATGCCGAATGTCACTTGCGACAGGATCACCGCATGCGAGCCGTCAGCCACTGCAGAATCGATTTCCACGCCGCGATTGAGCGGCCCGGGGTGCATGACGATGGCGTCCGGTTTCGCCAGCGCCAGCTTTTCCGGGGTCAGGCCGTAATATTTGAAGAACTCCTGCGCCGAAGGCAGCAGCGCACCGCGCATGCGCTCGCTTTGCAGGCGCAGCATCACCACCACGTCGACGTCGCGCAGGCCTTTCTCAAGGTCGTGAAACACTGTTACACCCAGCTTTTCCACACCGGATGGAATCAGGGTCATCGGTCCGATCACGCGGATATCGGGCGTTCCCATGATGGTGAGCGCGTGGATCAGCGAACGCGCTACGCGCGAGTGCAGCACGTCGCCGACAATGGCCACCGAAAGGCGCGTGAAATCCTTCTTGAAGTGGCGGATGGTATAGAGATCGAGCAGGCCCTGGGTGGGATGGGCGTGGCGCCCGTCGCCGGCGTTGACTACGTGCAGGTGGCTGGCCACATGGCTCGCGATCAGATGCGGCGCTCCGCTTTGCGCGTGGCGCACCACGAACATGTCGGCGTGCATCGCCGACAGATTGTCCACGGTGTCGAGCAGGGTCTCGCCTTTGGTGTGCGAGGAGATCGCGATGTTGAGGTTGATGACGTCCGCCGACAGGCGCTTGGCGGCGATCTCGAACGTGGTGCGCGTTCGCGTGGAATTCTCGAAGAACAGATTGAATACCGATTTCCCGCGCAGCAGCGGAACCTTCTTGACTTCGCGCGCGGTGACGCCGACGAAGGACGTGGCGGTATCCAGGATGTGGGTAAGCGTGTCTCGCGGCAGCCCCTCTATGGTCAGCAGGTGCTGCAGCTCGCCTTTTTCGTTCAGTTGTGGATTACGCATCGAATTTCAACCTGAGTTTTCCATGTTCATCGCGGTCCAGAACCAGCATGTGCTCGGGCGCAATCTCCAGGGTCGCGCCGACGTACTGCGCGGCCACCGGCAATTCGCGCCCGCCGCGGTCGATCAGTACCGCGAGGCTGATCGACGCCGGCCGGCCATAGTCGAACAATTCATTCATCGCTCCGCGCACCGTGCGGCCGGTATAGAGCACATCGTCCACCAGCACGATATGCCGGCCGTTCACGTCGAACGGAATCTGCGTCGGCTTGATCTGCGGATGCAATCCGGTCTTGTCGAAGTCGTCCCGGTAGAACGAGATATCGAGCAAGCCGAGCGGCAGGGCGATGCCTAGCGCCGAATGCAGCCGCTCAGCCAGCCAGACGCCGCCGGTATGCACGCCGATCAGCGCTGTATCGGCGGTGACCTTCGGCTTGAGCTGTTGCACCAGCGAGGCGCACAGTGTTTCGGGATCAGGAAGAACCAGGGTCATCGAAGTAGCTCTGTAAAATGATTTGTGCGGACACTTGATGGGCGTAAAGTTTGTGCTTGCGCCCCCCTCTTCCGGCTGCCCGCAAGGCTTCTGCGGCGGAGGCCGAGCTCAGACGCTCGTCCACCAGCCTCACCGGCAGCTTGAAACGCGCTTCCAGCTGATGGGCGAAGCGGCGGCAGCGCCGCGTCATTTCGTGCTCGCCGCCGTCCATGGAAAGCGGTAGACCGACCACCAGATAGCTCGGCTTCCACTCGGCAACCAGCGCCGCGATCTCATCCATGCGCTCCGCCTTGCCTTCAGCGGTGATCAGTCCCAGCGGATGCGCCATGCCAAACCCGGATTCGCCCACGGCGACACCGGTGAATTTCGCTCCGAAATCGAAGGCCAACGCGGTTCCGTTCCGCGCCTGCTGCACGTCGCACCCGGTCCTGGCGCCTGCGGGGAGGGAGGCCGACGCCAGCCCTCTTTCGCTTTTTCCCGACGCCGACCGTTCCGGCACTTCAAGCATGTCCCGCCTCTTCGGACAAGCTGGCGAAATCCACGCCCAGCAGTTCCATCGCCGCCGGAAGCTTTTCCTCGGCCGGCAGATCGAAGATAATCTGCTCGCCGGCCTCCACGCTGAGCCAGGCGTTCTGCCCCAGTTCGTGCTCCAGCTGTCCCGCCGCCCAGCCGGAATAACCCAGAGTGACCAGCATCTTGGCCGGACCGTTTCCCCTGCCTACCGCTTCGAGTATGTCTTTGGAGGTGGTAAGGCCGAGCTTGTCGCTCACCTTCAGCGTGGAGTTCCACTCCCCTACCGGTTGGTGCAGCACGAAGCCGCGGTCGGTCTGCACCGGACCGCCGAAAAATACGGGAAGGTCGTGCAGTTCGTGCGGTTCCAGCTTGAGATTGATGCGCTCGAACAGCGCCTGCAGGCTTAAGTCGATGGGGCGATTGATTACCACGCCCAAGGCGCCCTGATCATTGTGTTCGCAGATGAAAGTGAGGGACTTTGCAAAATACGGGTCCACCATATTCGGCATTGCGATTAGAAAATGGTGGGTGAGATCGATCGCCACTGTGCTATTTTAAACCTTCTAGCAGAACATACACAATGTTGAATCAAAACCTGCAGCTCTACGCGAAAACCCTGGTCTGGTTCCGGCGCGACCTGCGCGCCAGCGACCATGCGGCATTTTACCACGCGTTGAAAACCGGCCGAGCCGTCTACTGCGCATTTGTTTTCGACACCGAAATTCTGAAGCTGCTGCCGCGGAGAGCAGACCGGCGCGTGGAATTCATCTGGCGGTCGGTGCAGGAACTGGCTGCGGCGTTGCGCCATGAAGGCGGCGATCTGCTGGTCGTGCACGGTCCGGCGCGTGAAGAAATCCCCAGGCTAGCCGCCAAGCTGGGTGTGCAGGCGGTGTTTGCCAATCGCGACTACGAGCCGCTGGCGCGCGCGCGCGACGCCGCGGTAGCCGGTGCGCTGGCCGCCCAGCGCATACACTTCCAAACCTGCAAGGACCAGGTGATCTTCGAGGGCGGAGAGGTGCTCACCCAGAGCGGAACGCCCTTTTCTGTTTTCACCCCCTACAAGAATGCCTGGCTGAGGAAGCTCGACGATCCTTGTTTCCAGCCCTACCCCGTTGAGAATTATTTCGATCGCCTGGCCAAGCCCGGGGCCGGGGCCACGCCGCCGTTGTCAGCGCTGGGATTCGATACCACAAATCTGGCGCAACTCGGGTTTGGCACAGGCATGAAGGGCGCGGCGAAATTGTTGTGTGATTTTGAAAAGCGCATTGATGCTTACGCTGAAACGCGCGACTTTCCTGCGCAAGGCGGTTGCTCCGGCCTTTCGGTGCATCTGCGCTTTGGCACCGTTTCGATTCGCACCGTGGTGGCGCTGGCGCGCTCGCGCACCAGCGGCGGTGCGGCGGTCTGGCTGTCCGAGCTCATCTGGCGCGAATTCTATTTCTCCGTCCTGCTGCACCAGCCCAGCGTGGTGAGCTCGGCGTTTCGTCCCGAATTTGCCGCCCTCCAATTTGAAAACAGGAAAGACCATTTCGCTGCCTGGTGCGACGGTCGTACCGGATATCCGCTGGTAGACGCTGCCATGCAGCAGATCAACCAGACCGGCTATATGCACAATCGGCTGCGCATGGTGACTGCCTCGTTTCTGGTGAAAGATCTTGGCGTCGATTGGCGCTGGGGCGAAAAATACTTCGCCGACAATCTGATCGATTTTGACCTGGCGGCCAACAACGGCGGCTGGCAATGGGCGGCATCGACCGGCTGCGATGCGCAACCCTATTTCCGGATCTTCAACCCGGTGACTCAATCGGAGAAATTCGACAGGCAGGGAATATTCATCCGCCGCTATCTGCCGCAGCTTGAACGCGTTCCTGACCGGTTCATCCACGCGCCCTGGAAAATGGGCGCGGAAGATCAGCAAAAGGCGGGCTGTCTCCTGGGCCGCGACTATCCGCTGCCCGTGGTGGATCACGCCGCGGCCCGCGCCCTAACGCTAGAGCGTTACGCTGAGGCGAGGAGCGGGCCGGCCTAAATCTCAACCATTTCGAAGTCTTCCTTGCGCGCGCCGCATTCCGGACAGGTCCAGTTGATCGGCACGTCGCTCCAGCGTGTCCCCGGCGCGATGCCCTCATCCGGCACACCTGCGGCTTCGTCGTAGATGTAGCCGCAAACAAGGCACATCCAGGTCTTCAACTCGGCGTTGGCTGGTATCGCTGTCATGCCCCGGGGCTAGCTTTGGGTTAAAATAGGGCCGCATCTTACCTTGTTGCCATGTCGTGTTCCAGCGTGGCGCCTATCATGACCTCCACATTGCCTCCGATCGTTCTCAGCTTTGCCGGCACCGATCCAACCGGCGGCGCCGGTATCCAGGCCGATTTGCTTACGCTCTCGAGCATGGGCTGCCATGCGCTGACGGTGGTCACCGCCATCACGGTGCAGGACACCGCGGGGGTCGAAGACATCATGCCGATCGAAGCCGATTGGGTTACCGATCAGGCGCGCGTGCTGCTCGAGGACATGCCGGTGGCGGCATTCAAAATCGGCATGGTGGGCAGCATCGAAAACTGCGCCGCCATCGCCGAGGTGGTGTCGGATTATCCCGACGTGCCCTTGATACTCGATCCGGTCTTCGCCTCGGGTCGCGGCGATGAAATGGCGACCGACGAAATGATCGAGGCCATGCGCGAATTGCTGATTCCGCAGACCACCATCATCACTCCGAACAGCCTGGAGGCGCGGCGCCTGGCCGAGGACGGCAGCGACGAGGAGCGGACTCTGGAGGACTGCGCCAAGCGCATCCTGGAAATGGGGTGCGAGTACGTGCTGATCACCGGCACGCACGAGAACACGCCGCAGGTGGTCAACACCCTGTACGGCCAGCAGGGCGTGATCCGCAGCGACAGTTGGCAGCGGCTGCCCGGAAGTTATCACGGCTCCGGCTGCACCCTCGCGTCGGCCATCGCCGCGACCCTCGCCAACGGCCTGGACGTGCCCGAGGCCGTGCGCGAGGCGCAGGAATATACCTGGCAGACGCTCAACGCGGGTTTCCGGCCCGGCATGGGCCAGCATATTCCCGATCGGTTTTTCTGGGCGCGCGAAGCCGAACCTGAAGCCGGGGACCAATCGCATGAGGCGTGTGAGCCGTGAGGCGCGCGTTCGCGGGGCTCTATGCAATCACCCCGGACGAGGCCAACACCGAAATATTGCTGCGCAAGGTCGGTCAGGCGCTCATGGGCGGGGCAGCCATTGTTCAATATCGCAACAAGTCGGCCGGGCCGGACCTGCGCCGCGAGCAGGGGCGCGCGCTTGCGGCACTGTGTCGCGAAGCGAACGCCTGTTTCATCGTCAACGACGATCTCCCGCTCGCGCTGGAACTGGATGCCGACGGCGTCCATCTGGGCGCAGAGGACGGCGATCTGGCCTCTGCGAGAAAGCTGATTGGCCGGGGCAAGCTATTGGGCGCCTCCTGCTATGACCGTATCGACCTGGCCCAGGTTGCGGTGCAGGCAAAAGTGGATTATCTGGCCTTCGGCAGCGTATTCGGCTCGCTTACCAAACCCGCTGCCGTGCGCGCTCCCTTGGCCATTTTCGGCGAGGCCCGGCGCAGGTATTCCCTGCCGCTGGTGGCAATCGGCGGCATTTCGCTGCAAAATGCAGCCCAGGCGTATGCTGCCGGGGCGGACGCCGTGGCCGTGATCAGCGCGCTGTTCGACGCCAGCGACATTGCCGTGCGCGCCGCCGGCTTTACCCGACTTCATCAACAACAGTGGATGCAGCAATGAGCAACGAATCCTTGTTTGCCAAAGCCCAGCAGTTTATCCCCGCCGGGGTCAATTCCCCGGTAAGGGCGTTTCGCGCAGTGGGCGGCGCGCCACGGTTCATCGCGCGCGGCGCGGGCTCCTGCATGTGGGACACCGAAGGCCGGCGCTATCTGGATTACATCGGTTCCTGGGGCGCGATGGTCGCAGGCCATGCGCATCCGGAGGTCGTGGCGGCAGTGTGTGCGGCGGCGAAGAACGGCCTCTCGTTCGGCGCGCCGACCGAAGCCGAAATCGAAATGGCCGAGCTCTTGTGCAAGCTGCTGCCCGGCATGGAGCTGGTGCGCCTGGTGAGCTCGGGCACCGAGGCCACCATGACCGCGCTGCGCCTGGCGCGCGGCTATACCGGCCGCAATCGCGTGATCAAGTTCGAGGGCTGCTATCACGGCCACGCCGACAGCCTGCTGGTCAAGGCCGGTTCGGGCGCGCTCACTTTCGGCCAGCCGAGTTCTTCCGGCGTTCCGCCCGAGATCGCCGCGCATACCCTGGTTCTCGACTATAACGATGCGGGGCAACTGGAACGCAGTTTCGCCGAAAGCGGCAAGGACATCGCCGCGGTCATCGTGGAAACGGTCGCGGGCAACATGAACCTGATCGCGCCCAAACCCGAGTTTCTGCGCACCATGCGCGAACTGTGCACCAAGCACGGCGCGGTGCTGATTCTGGATGAAGTGATGACCGGCTTTCGCGTCGGCTTGACCGGTGCCCAGGGGCTCTACGGCATAGAGCCCGACCTCACCACGCTGGGCAAGGTCATTGGCGGCGGCATGCCGGTGGGCGCCTTCGGCGGGCGGCGGGAAATCATGCAGAAGATTGCGCCGCTCGGACCCGTTTATCAAGCCGGGACTTTGTCCGGCAATCCGGTGGCGGTCGCCGCCGGCCTTGCAACCCTGAAACTGGTGCAGGCGCCAGGCTTCTATGAAAAGCTCGGCGCCAGCACGCGCTCCCTGACCGAAGGCCTGGCGCTAGCGGCGAAAAAGCACGGCGTGGTGTTCTCTGCGCAGGCGATAGGCGGCATGTTCGGCCTGTATTTCCGCTCCAGCGTTCCGCAGAGTTTCGCTGAAGTCATGCAGTCGGACAAGGAGGCGTTCAACCGCTTCTTCCACTCCATGCTGGAGCGCGGCGTCCACTTTGCGCCCTCTGCCTACGAGGCGGGTTTCGTGTCGGCCGCGCACAGCGAGCAGGACATCAACGAAACCTTGGCCGCTGCCGACGCGGTATTCGCTACGCTAAAGAAGTAGAAGACGCGTATTGAATGGCACCCGCGAGAGCGGGCGCCATCGCAGCTGTCGCCTCTGCGAGGCGGCCGAGCTTAGCGTGGTTTGAGGTTATCGCGGATTTCTCGCAGCAGTATCACTTCTTCACGCGGCTCGGCTGGCGCGGACGCGGGCGCCGCCGCCTCTGCCCGTTTCAGTTTGTTGATCCAGCGCACCAGCAAGAAGATAATAAAGGCGAGAATGACGAAATTGATGGAGATGGTGAGGAAGTTGCCGTAGGCGAACACCGGCACGCCCGCCTTCTTGACCGCATCCAGAGTCAGCGCCGTACCCTGCGGAATGTCCTTCAGCGCGACGAAGTAGTTGGAAAAATCCAGGCCGCCGAGCACGCGTCCGACGACCGGCATGATCAGATCGTTTACGACGGAATCGACGATCTTGCCGAAGGCGGCGCCGATAATCACGCCGACGGCCAGATCGATCACGTTGCCTTTGATGGCGAATTCCTTGAATTCCTTGAGCACGGCTTCAGTCTCCCTTCGCTGCAAAATAGGTTGATTGGTTCCGCGTTGCGCACCTGTGCGGTGGGCACGCGGCCGAGGTGGATTCTAGCAGGCGGGTTATGATGGCGGCATCGCTTTTTCCGGTAACCCGGTTCATGGCCAACGCGCATGCGAGCGGCGGGATTGGAGGGAACGCAGGCCCGAGCGAAATCTGGGCCTGGGCGATGTACGATTTCGCCAACTCGGGCTATACGACGGTAGTACTGACCGCGATTTTCAATTCCTACTTCGTTGCAGCGGTTGCGGGCAACGCACCCTGGGCGACTTTCGCCTGGACCGCAACCTTGTCCTTGTCCTATGCTCTAGTGGTCGTGACCGCCCCGGTAATCGGGGCCTATGCCGATTTGCACGCGTGCAAGAAGAAGCTGCTGTACGTCACCACCGCCGGCTGCGTGCTCGGCACCGCCGCCCTCGCTCTGGTCGGGCCGGGCGACCTGGCCATGGCTGTCGTCTGCGTGGTGCTATCGAACTTTTTCTTTTGCACAGGCTGCGATCTCGTCGCGGCGTTTCTGCCGGAACTGGCGCGCGGCAGAAATCTCGGAAAAGTGTCGGGCTGGGGCTGGGGACTGGGCTATGTCGGCGGCTTGCTTACGCTGGGCGTCTGCCTCGCATACGTGACCTGGGCACAGGGCGAGGGCCAGGTTGCGGCGCAGTTCGTCCCGGTGACCATGCTTATCACTGCCGGCCTGTTCGTTCTGGCGAGCCTGCCCACTTTCCTTGTTCTGCGCGAGCGCGCCGTGGCGCAGCCCCTGCCGGCCGGCGCCTCCCTCGTTGCGTCGGCTTTCGCGCGTCTGGCCGACACCCTGCGCCACGCAGCGCGCTATCAGGACCTGCGCCGGTTTCTGGTGTGTATCGTGTTCTACCAGGCCGGCGTTCAGACCGTGATCACACTTGCCGCGATCTATGCAGAGCAGGCAATGGGCTTCAGCACCCGGGATACCCTGGTGCTGGTGCTGGTGGTCAACGTCACGGCGGCGTTCGGCGCATTTTCCTTAGGCGGCGTACAGGATCGCATCGGCCATATTCCCACCATTGCGCTCACCCTTGCCGGCTGGATAGTGACCATCCTGCTTGTCTGGTTGGCCGACACGCGGGTCCTGTTCTGGGTCGCGGCCAACCTCGCCGGCTTGTGCCTGGGCGCCTCCCAGTCTGCGGGCCGGGCCCTGGTCGGCTACCTGAGCCCCAAGGCGCGCCGCGCCGAATTCTTCGGGCTGTGGGGGCTGGCGACGAATCTGTCTTCCATTCTGGGGCCCATCACCTACGGTGCGGTAAGCTGGATCTCTCAGGGCAATCATCGCCTCGCCATGCTGATCACCGGCACCTTCTTCGTGGCCGGGCTGCTGCTGCTCCAAGGTGTAGACGCGCGCCGTGGCCGGCGCGCTGCTCTGAAGAACGCGTAGCGGCCCGGTTTTCGGCCGGCTATGGCAGCTGGGCCGAGGGCATGCGCGCGCGTATGGTTTCGCTGTAACGCTGCAGGAATTCGGAGTTGCGATTGCGTTCGTAGTAGAGCGGTCGCGGCAGCATGGCCGCCAGTCGCGCAGCCTGGTCCGCGTTCAGGCCGGCTGCGCTGACGCCGTAATAGTGCCGCGCCGCCGCCTCGGCGCCGAACACGCCATTGCCCCATTCGGCGACGTTCAGATAAATCTCCAGAATGCGCTCCTTGTCCATCAAGGCCTCCAGCATCCAGGTTATGACGGCCTCCTGCGCTTTGCGCCACATGCTTCTCTCGCCGGAAAGGAACAGGTTCTTGGCCAGCTGCTGGCTGATGGTGGAGCCGCCCGCGACCACTTTGCCGCGCTTCTGGTTTTTCTCCAGCGCCTTTTGGATGCCCTCCCAGTCGAATCCGTCGTGTTCGGAAAACTTGGCGTCTTCGGCCACGATCGCGGCACGCTTCAATTCGTTTGAAATGCGCGCGTAGCTTGCCCACTGTTGTTTCAGCTTCGCGTTCGGGTCTCTTTCGCGCAGCTTCTCCAGGCGCGAGTCCATGAAGCTGGTGCTAGACGGGTTGTGCCCCGCCCAGTACCAGATATGCGCGGCGAACCAGCCTTGGTACAACAGCAGGGCGACGAAAAGAAAACCCAGCGTGTAGCAGAATCCCCGCCACAACTGCAGCAGCGCACGCCTGAGCGCTCGGGCCACGCTCAGGCCGCCCCTTGCCGGAGCAGTTTCAATACCGGCCCAGTGTCCGGCCGAATTCCGCGCCAGAAAAAGAACGCCTCCGCCGCTTGCTCCACCAGCATGCCCAGGCCGTCGGCGAGCGCAGCCGCGCCCCCGGCGCGCGCCAACGCCAGGAACGGCGTTTCGCCCCTGCCGTACATCATGTCGTACGCGAGCGCGCCCGCTGCAAACAGGCGCGACGGCAGCGGCAGCTGCGAACCGGTCAGGCTCGCCGAGGTGGCGTTGATGACCAGATCAAACTGGCACCCGGCGAGCGCTGCGTACGTGCTCGCTTCCAGCCCGCTGTCGAAGTACTGCGCCAGCGCCCTGGCCTTGTCCGGCGTGCGATTGGCGATGGTCAAGCGCGCGGGTCGCAGTTCGAGCAGGGGTTGGATGACACCGCGCGCCGCGCCGCCCGCGCCCAGTAGCAGCAGGCGCTTTCCGGTGACGCTGCAGCCGCAATTGCGCGCGAGATCGTTGACCAGTCCGGCGCCATCGGTGTTCTCGCCCACGATCGCACCGTCCTCGAACTTGAGCGTATTCACGGCCTGTGCCGCGCGCGCGCGATCCGACAGCCGGTCGGCGTAGGCGCATGCCTCGCCCTTGAATGGCAGCGTCACGTTCGCACCAAGTCCGCCGCGGCTGCGAAATGCTTCGACGGTTGCGACGAAGCTCTCTGCAGGCGCGAGCAGGCGTTCGTAAGTCAAGCGCAGTCCCGTCTGGCGCGCAAACTCGGCGTGAATCTGCGGCGACTTGCTGTGCGCGACGGGATTGCCGATGACGGCGTACTGGTCCGGCATGGCGGTGATTTACTCCCCGAACAACTTGTCGCCCTGAGCGAAGGTCCAGGTGCGGGTGATGACGAGAATGTCGGTGTCGCGCGTGATGCTGGCGGGAAAACTCGCATAGGGCGCGGCCATCTTTACGATGCGCTCGGCCGCGCGGTCGAGAATCTGATGCCCGGAGGAACGCTGCACTTCCACCGACTCGAGACTGCCGTCAGCCTTGATGGTCACGCTGAGCACCAGGCTGCCGTACACCCGGCCGCGCGCGCTGTCAGGGTAGTTCAGATTGCCTATGCGCTCGACTTTAAGCCGCCAGTCCTCGACATATTGCGCAAAGCGGAATTCCCGAGCGCGCGAGCCTATGAATTCCTTTCTCGGCCGTTTGTTGTATTCCTCGGTCTGTCGCGAGATCTGCGCTTCCAGACGCGCTATCGCGAGTGCGCGCGTCGCGAGGTCCTGGCCCGAAACCTGCGGTTGCACTGGCTCTATCGCGGGAGCGGCCTTCTGCTGTTCGGTGCTGGCGACGCTCTTGGCCGATTGCAGTTGGCTCATCACTTTCGCCTGCTGCGCTTCGAGCTGCTGTACCCGCCGCGCCGCACGCTTTGCATCGGTGCCGGTCTCGGCCTCTTTCAGCACCGGCAGCGACGTCTTGGCCCGTCGGTCCTCGTCGGTATTGCCGCCTCCGTCAAGATTCGCCTGCGCAAGAACGTCGGGATTGACCGGACTTGCGCGGGTTTTGCTGTTGACCAGCACGACTTCGAGCGGTAGCGACGCGTATTTGTCGCGAATGATCTCCGGCAGCTTGAAATGGATGGACAGCGCGACCGCGTGCAGCAGGATGGATGCACCCAGCGCAAGCGTCAGACTGCGCGACGACGGATCCATACCGGCCATGAACTCAGGCCAGCGCATCTGCATGGATCCAAGTGTATAAACGTTGCGCAATCAAACCTCAAAAATGATTGAAATCAACGTATTTTATGCTTTTCGAGAGAATTTATCTTAACTTTTGCGCAGCTCCGATGCAAGCTCTTGAAACCCGGTTTACAGGCTGGAAAGCCGTATCCGCTCGACATGGCGCTTTACCCGGGGCTAGCCCTCTGCCATTGCCTTGAATCGTGCTTTGACCGAGTTGTCGATCAAATCTATCCCTTCAATTTCCAGCAGCACGCGGCTGCCGACTTCAAGTTCCGGCAGGGAAGGCACGCGCACGTACAGCGGAATGCCTTCGAACTTGACCAGGTTGTCGCGCAGCACCTGTGCCTTCGACAGCGTCACCTGCTCCTGCTGCAGCCAGCGCAGGCACCAGTAGTGTTCCATTTTTCCCTGGAACTGGTCGTAGGAAGCGTAGGTGAGTTCAAAGTCGCGCGTGGCTGAGAGCAATTCGCCCGAATTCTTGCCGAACGGCGGGATAGAGCCGGACAGACAAGCGAGCAACTGCCACTGGTTCAATAGGTCGATATAGCGGCGCAGCGGCGAACTCGCCCAAGTGTAATGCGACACCCCCAGACCCTGATGCGGCGAGGGCACGGTGGTCATGCGCACCTTGCCGCCGGACTGGGCCCGGTAGATGGCCGGCACGCCGCGGTCAGCAAGCAGCCTGCCCCAGTTGTTGTTGGCGCTGATCATCAGTTCGGACACCAGTTTGTCCAGGGGCGCGCCGCGCCTGCGTTCGACGATGCTGACGCGCTCGTCTTTGACGTAGAAGTTGTAGTCGATGCGATCTTGATGGGCTGCCGGCTTGCCGCGCGCCGCCTCGAGCTCAAGCGCGAGTTGCCACAGGAAAAACAGCTCCGCCTCGAACGGCAGGTCTCCGCGCTTTTCCCCGGCAAGAAAGGCGGCGTCCAGCGCTTCCACTTGATGATGGCGCAGGTTGGCCGCGATCTTGACGCGCTCGAGGCGGGTTTCCTGTCCCTCCACCAAGTGCGACAAGGGGTTGATATCCAGGTACAGCGATACCGCCGGGCACTCGCGTCCCTCGGCGAGGGTGTAGCGCTCGATCACGTGCGGCGGCAGCATGGTGATCTTCTGCCCGGGGATGTAGGCTGTAGACAGTCGCTCGCGCGCAATCTTGTCCATTTCGGAACCGGGCGCGAAGCCCAGGGCCGGAGCCGCAATGTGAATGCCGACGCGATAGCGGCCGTTGGCGAGCCGTGTCAGTGAAAACGCGTCATCGATTTCGGTGGTGGTGACATCGTCCAGGCTGAACGCGACGACATCGGCCAGGGGCAGTTCCGGCGGCTCGCCCACTTCCAGCTCGTCGGACGGGCTGCCGTGGCCGGGAAAGAACTCGAACAGGAACGCCCCGAGATGGTAATCGTGGCTGGAAGGCAGGGCACCGGCGCGTTCGATCAATCTGGCGGCCGACAGCCCGCTCGCCTCGCAGGCCAGCTCCAGCGCTTTGGTCTCGATGCGATTGCGGTCGGGTCGGTACAGCAATTGAGGCAGCACCGCCTGCAGTGCATCGGGCAGCCGGCCGCTCTGCAGTTGAGCTGCCCAGGTGCGGATCAGCTCTTCCTGCAGGCGCTTCTTCTCCACGCCGGCGAGCGCAGCTTTGAGTGTGTCGGCCGGCGCGGCGCGAAAGCGGCCTTTGCCCTTGCGGTAGAAATATATCGGCGCCGACTGCAGTTTGACCAGTATCGTCGCCGCTTCCAGCGCATCGGGTGCGTGGCCGCAGTAGTCGCGCGCCAAATCCAGAAAACCGAATTCGGCTTCGCCGCAGCACTGCCACAGGAATTCGGTATCTATTCCGGCGGCCTGAGCCTCAGCTTTGCCCAAGAGTTCGGCGAGCGGGGGCGTCTGGAAGCGCAGCAGCACGCTTGTAGTCTTGATCTTGCTTCTCTTGCCATGCGGCGCCTCAACTTGCAGAGATGCGTCGCTTTCGGCGAGTACGGCGCCCACCTTGAAAGAGCCGGTCTCTTCGTACAGCACGTTCATGGGATCCAGGGCCGAAAGAATTGGGTTTGCAAAGCCCGCATACCGCGCCTTGCAGGCGGGCGCAGGCAGTGGCGCTCGAGATGCGTCCGAGTCAACGCAGCGGAGCGAAATTATACGCCAGCCCCGGCTCCCCGCAGACGCGGATTGAGAAACGTCTCCAGCCTGCGGTCGCAGCTGACGGCAGGGAAAGAACGGCCCGGGTCAAGCCGAAGCAAAGCGCGCGAACTCCAGTATCAGCGGAATGTGCTCCGGAAAGCTCATCAGGCTGTGGTCGCCGCCTTCTATGACGATCTGGCGCGAGCCCTGATACTTGCTTACCGCTTCGCGATAGTCCAGCACCTCATCCAGCGTCTCGACCAGCAGCAAATAGCGCCTCGCATCGATTTCGGGCCGGTATAACGTCTGCAGCTGGCGCAGGTGCTCCTCGGTCAGTTCGTATTCCTGGTGGGTATATAAGTTGCGCTGGATGCCGAGGAAAGCGCGCAATCCCCGGTGCGGGTAGACGGCTGGGTTGATCAGCACCGCGCGCAGCTCGTGGCGCTCGGCGAGGTAAGTGGCGTAGAAGCCGCCGAGCGAACTGCCGACGAGCGTGACGGTATCTTGCGGGTAACGTGCAATTGTCGCTTCGATATCGGCTATCGCGCGCAGCGGCAAATCGGGCAAAGCCGGGCAGCAGTAGCGCCCGCCCAGGCCGCTCCTTCCCATGTAACGTTGTAGCACCTGTGCCTTGTGCGATCCGGGCGAACTATTGAAGCCGTGCAGATAGATCAGCATTGGATTCAGCGCCTGAATTTCGCGGCGAGGCGTTCGAGCAGCTTCTGGTGAATGCCGCCGAAGCCTCCGTTGGACATGACCAGGATCCGGTCGCCCGGCCTCGCCTCGGTGGTGATTGCGTCGGCCAGCGTGTCGAGCTCGTCCCGGCAGACCGCCTTTGCCCCAAGCGGCGCGAGTGCCTCGGCCGGGTTCCAGCCCAGATTCGCGCCATAGCAATAGACTAGATCAGCGTCCACGAGGCTGCCCGGGAGCGCCTGCTTCATGACACCAAGCTTCATGGTATTGGAGCGCGGTTCGAGCACGGCAAGGATGCGCGCAGGTCCGGCCTTGTGCCGCAGCCCGGCCAAAGTGGAGGCGATCGCCGTCGGATGGTGGGCAAAGTCATCGTAGACCGCTACACCCCCTACTTCGCCGCGCAGCTCCATGCGCCGTTTCACATTCTCGAAACGCCCCAAGGCGTCGCACGCCTGCGCCGGGCTTACCCCCGCATGGCGGGCGGCCGCGATCGCCGCCAGCGCATTGGCCCGATTATGCTGTCCCATCAATTCCCAGCGCACCGTTCCCTGCTCCTGTCCGGCCAGACTGACCCTGAAAGATCCCGCGTTCAAAGGCTCGGCCTGCCAGGCACCGCCGATGTCAAAGTACTCGACCGGGGTCCAGCGGCCTAGTTTCAGAACCCGTTCCAGGGCTGGCACCGTACCGTTCGCCACAAGTAAGCCTGAGCGCGGAACTGTTCGCACAAAATGGTGAAATTGCTGCTCGATAGCCGCAAGATCCTGGAATATATCAGCATGATCGAACTCAAGATTGTTCAACACGGCAGTTTTAGGATGATAGTGGACAAATTTGGAACGCTTGTCGAAAAAGGCGGTGTCGTACTCGTCCGCTTCAATTACAAAATGCCGCGAGCCGGTCAGGCGCGCCGAACTTCCGAAGTTTTGCGGCACGCCCCCTATGAGAAAGCCGGGATCCATGCCCGCTGCTTCGAGGATCCAGGAAAGCATTGAAGAAGTCGATGTCTTCCCGTGGGTTCCAGCGATTGCAAGCACCCACTTCGAAGGCAATACATTCTCCGCCAGCCACTGCGGTCCCGAGGTGTAAGCCTCGCCGCGATCGAGGATTTCCTCCATCAACGGATTGCCGCGGGAGACGACATTGCCGATCACCCACAAGTCAGGCTTTAAGCGGATTTGGTCTGCGCCATAGCCTTCGATCAGATCTATGCCCTGGGCGTCGAGCTGACTACTCATCGGCGGGTACACGCTGGCATCGCAGCCAGTAACCTTGTGCCCGCCCTGCCGGGCGATCGCGGCGATGCCCCCCATGAAAGTGCCGCATATGCCTAGGATGTGGATGTGCATGGCGGGTCGTGTTCGCTTTTCTAAGAAGAAAGTGTCACGCTTTGGGCGCGAGGAATAGGGCGTCAGGGCAGCTATTGCCGCGTCTAAGCCAAGGAACCGTCAGGTTTCCCAGTCCCCCGAGTTTACCGTATTTCGGTTGTAGCCTCGCTGCGCTATCATTCTCTTCCGTGTACGTATGGAGCGTGGCCGTGCCCAAAGAGCAGAAATCGAAGCAACACTACATGCGCTCACGGATCGCTGCAGTAGCGGCGCGCATCATGGCCGAAGACGGCGTAGAAGACTTTTCCATGGCGAAGCGCAAGGCGGCGCGCCAACTCGGAGCAATCGACACGCAATCCCTGCCAAATAACGACGAGATCGAGGCAGAACTGCGCATTTACCAATCTTTGTATCAGGGCGAGGAGCAACGCGAGCGCCTGCGTCGTCTGCGCAGCCAGGCGCTGGCTGCAATGGAACAATTTTCGGTCTTCAAACCTTATCTGACCGGTCCGGTACTGAAGGGCACCGCCGGGCGCTACGCCGACATCGATCTGCAAGTATTCGCCGACAGCGGCAAGGAGCTGGAGATTTTCCTGCTCAACCGGGATATACCCTACGAAGCCTCGGAACTGCGCCACTACAGCGGCGATCAGGCGCGCACGGTGAGCGTTCTTACACTGGACTGGGAGGGCACGCCGGTCCGGATTACCGTCTACGGCCCCGATGATGAACGCCGGAGCGTCAAGACCTCGCCATCGGGCCGGCCGCAGGAGCGCGCAGGACTGGAGACAGTCCGGACCATGGTCGCCAACGGTGAATAGGCGCGCTCAGGCTGGGCTGCTGCTGTCGGTTGCGATCCTGGCCGGCGTCGCCGGCTTCGCAATCCGTCGCGAGAGCATGGTTTCACCGGAAGTACAAGGCGCTACCCAGAAGTTGATGTTGTCGACTCTTCCGGATTCGGACGGGAAGCCGCAGGCCATGTCGCAGTGGCGCGGCAAAGTGCTTGTGGTCAACTTTTGGGCGACCTGGTGCGCACCCTGTCGCGAAGAAATCCCGGCGCTAATGAGAGTGCAGCATACCTATGCTGCGAACGGCTTACATATAATAGGTATCGCCTTAGATAATGCATCTAAAGTACGAGAATATGCCCATGAGATGGGGATCGACTATACGTTGTTGGTCGGCAGCATCGATACCCTGGATTTGGGCAAGGATCTCGGAAATCGTGCGGGGGTCCTACCCTTTACGGTAGTGCTGGACCGGAGCGGGCAGCTTGCCTACGCGCATACCGGGGCCCTGACCGAAGCCGGGCTGAGCGCAGTATTGAAGCCGTTGCTTTGACACGGCCCATGATCAAGCCTATAACTTCTTTGAAAAACTGGACAACTAGCGTCCATTTGCGGCAAACTTGCGATTATGCGCAAGAAAACATCTAGTCCGGCAATGCCTTTGGCGAGGTCTTCCACAAAGGATAGGCTTCGGAAAATTCTCGTGCTGCACGGACCCAATCTGAATTTGCTCGGAAGCCGCGAGCCTGAAATATACGGCCGGGCAACCCTGGCCGATATCAATCGGAGTCTGATCGCACAGGGCAAGGCGGCAGCTGCCTCGGTAAGCTGCTTCCAGAGCAACCATGAGGGAGCGCTGATCGACAGGGTGCATCAAGCCAAAGCCGAGCAGGTCGCCTACATCATCATCAACCCCGCCGGGCTGACACATAGCAGCGTGGCCTTGCGCGACGCTTTGACGGCCGTTGAGATCCCGTTCATTGAAGTTCATCTGTCCAATATCCACGCACGCGAGACGTTTCGCCGCCATTCCTATTTTTCCGATGCGGCAACGGGCACGATCTGCGGCCTGGGCAGCCGCGGCTACGAGTTGGCACTGCAGTTCATTCTGCAGAACTCAAAGCCCTAGACCGGACGCGGCGTATTTCGGCGCACCAAACGCGCGCCGTGAAGCAAGGAGCAACAGTCATGGATTTGCGCAAACTCAAGAAATTGATCGACCTGGTGCAGGAATCCGGCATTTCCGAGCTGGAAGTGACCGAGGGCGAAGAAAAAGTCAAAATCGTCAAGAACGGCGGTTCGGCCGTGACCTATTCCGCGCCGGCGCAGCCTGCGCCTCAGCCTCCTGCCCCGGTTCAGGCCCCCGCGCCCGCGGCCACGCCCGAGGCAATTCCCGGCCACATGGTCAAGTCGCCCATGGTGGGAACCTTCTACCGCTCGCCTTCCCCCGGCACCAAGCACTTCGTCGAGGTCGGCGACACGGTCAAGTCGGGCGATACCATCTGCATCATCGAGGCGATGAAGCTGCTGAACGAAATTGAATGCGACAAGGACGGCGTGATCAAGGCGATACTCGTGGAAAACGGCCAGCCGGTCGAGTATGGCGAACCTCTGGTGATCATAGATTGAGGTGCGCGGAGGCAGATGCGCGCATGAGTCCCCGAATCCCGGGCGCGCCGGTGCCAGCCGGTCCGCTCTGCTGCATCCGTGCCAGACGCGGACAAATCATGCTTCGCCATGTTTAAGAAAGTACTCATTGCAAACCGGGGTGAGATCGCCCTGCGCATACAGCGCGCCTGCCGCGAACTGGGCATCAAGACCGTCATGGTGCATTCGGAAGCCGACAGCGAGGCCAAATACGTCAAGCTCGCCGACGAATCGGTCTGCATCGGACCGGCGCCGTCCTCTGCCAGCTACCTCAACATCCCGGCCATCATCAGCGCGGCGGAGGTGACCGATTCCGAGGCGATTCATCCGGGCTACGGTTTTCTTTCCGAGAACGCGGATTTCGCCGAGCGCGTCGAAAAAAGCGGCTTCGTCTTCATCGGACCGCGTCCCGAGACCATACGCTTGATGGGTGACAAGATCAGCGCCAAGGCCGCGATGCTCAAGGCCGGCGTTCCGTGCGTACCCGGCGCGGAAGGGGCCCTGCCGGAGCAAAACGAAGAGATCGTCAAGATCGCGCGCAAAGTCGGCTATCCGGTGATCATCAAGGCCTCGGGCGGCGGCGGAGGGCGCGGCATGCGCGTCGTCCATACCGAAGCGGCGCTGCTCGCGGCGGTGAACCTGACGCATCAGGAGGCGCAGGCCGCATTCGGAAATCCGGCGGTGTACCTGGAAAAATTCCTGGAAAACCCGCGCCACATAGAGATCCAGGTGCTCGCCGACGAGTACAAGAACGCCGTCTACCTGGGCGAGCGCGACTGCTCCATGCAGCGGCGCCACCAGAAGATCATCGAGGAGGCGCCGGCGCCGGGCATGACCGAGAGACAGCGCATCCGTATCGGCGAACGCTGCGCCGAAGCCTGCCGCAAGATCGGCTATCGCGGAGTGGGGACGTTCGAGTTTCTGTACGAGGGCGGAGAGTTCTATTTCATCGAAATGAACACGCGCATCCAGGTTGAGCACCCGGTGACGGAAATGACCACCGGCATCGACCTGGTGCAGGAGCAGATTCGCGTTTCCGCCGGCGAGAAGCTGCGCATCCGCCAGCGCGACGTCGTGCTGCGCGGGCATGCCATCGAGTGCCGCATCAACGCCGAGGACCCGTTCAAGTTCACGCCGTCCCCGGGTCGCATCACCACCTACCATCCGCCCGGCGGGCCCGGCATCCGCGTCGACTCCCACATCTATCAGGGCTATTTCGTGCCGCCGCACTACGATTCCCTCATCGGCAAGGTCATCGCCTATGGCGAATCGCGCGAGCAGGCGATCCGCCGCATGCGCATCGCCCTGTCAGAAATGGCGGTTCAGGGCATTCAGACCAATATTCCGCTGCATCAGGATTTGCTGCTGGATGAGCGCTTCGTCAAGGGCGGCACCAGCATTCACTACCTGGAGCAAAAGCTCGCTCAGCAGAAGATCGAGAAGAGGTGACCCTCTGGCCTGGGTGTCGCTCATACTGCGTACCGATGCTCGGGTAGCCGATGAATTGAGCGATGCCCTGCTCGACCAGGGCGCGCAGTCGGTCAGCGTGGAAGATGCCAACGCGGGAACCGCGGAGGAAGCGCCGTTGTATGGCGAGCCCGGCATGCGCGTCGAGGGCGCGTGGCCGCAGAGCCTGATCAAGGCGCTGTGCGCCCAGGGCACGGATCCGCTCCAGCTGATAGCCGCAGCCTGCGCCCAGACAGGCTTGGAGTCCGTGCCCGAGTACCGACTCGAGCCGCTGGGAGACGAAGACTGGGTGCGGCTCAGTCAGTCGCAATTCGAACCGATACGCATCTCCGAGCGCTTGTGGATCGTGCCCTCCTGGTCGATCGCTCCCGACCCGCGCGCGGTCAATCTGGTGCTAGACCCCGGTCTTGCCTTCGGCACCGGCAGCCATCCCACCACGCGATTGTGCCTGCAGTGGCTGGAGCGAACCGTCCGCGGCGGCGAACGCGTTCTGGACTACGGCTGCGGTTCGGGTATATTAGCCATTGCCGCGTTGCGCCTAGGCGCAGGGCAAGCGCAGGGCGTGGACGTCGACCCGCTGGCGCTGGTCGCGGCGCGCGCGAACGCCGCGCGCAATCAGGTCGACGCCAGCTTTATCAACACGGAGACGCCTTCCGAATTCAAGGCAGACCTCGTGGCCGCAAACATCCTAGCCAATCCGCTGATACTGCTCGCGCCCCTGCTCGCCGCACATCTGGGCACGGGCGGGCGCATCGCCTTGTCCGGCATATTGGAAACGCAGGCAGAGGAAGTGATCGCGGTGTACGCGCCCTGGTTCACCATTCAGGTCGGCGGCATCGACGCTGGATGGGCGCTGCTGGAAGGGCTGAAGCGTTGATCACCCACTGCCCTTCCTGCCGGACTCATTTCCGCGTGCATGCCGACCAGCTCGCCGCGCGAGCCGGACAGGTGCGCTGCGGCAAGTGCGGCCGCGTATTCGACGCGCTGGAGCATCTGATCGAAGAGGCCCCGTCAGCGCGCGCCCAGGAGGCGCGCATCGAGGCCGAAACCTCGCGCGCGGAAATGCTCGAGGCGACAGGCGAGCCAGAACCGGCCGCAATACAAGCGGAGGAAATCAAGCGGGAAGCGCCGCAGCCGGCGATCGAAGCGGCGGCAACTTCCTTGGCTGAAGCGACAGAGCCCGAAATTCCGCAGGCGGCGATACCCGAACCCGAGATATTCGAACCGGAGCGGTTTCATGTTGGTGCGCCGACCGTCGAAAGCGAGGGCGATTTCCCTTTCGGACAGACCGACGCGGCGGTACCGGCCAAGCCCGCGCGCCGCTGGCCCTGGCTGGCGGGGGCGCTCCTGCTGCTCCTGCTGCTGCTGGCGCAGGCGGCATATCAATACCGCAGCGCCATCGTCCTGCTCGTTCCGGAGACCAAGCCCTACGCCGCCGCCTTGTGCGCGAGCCTGGGATGCGACCTGCCCCTGCCGCGGCGCGTCGAGCTGATAAGCATCGACGCTTCCGATCTGCAGGCGGATACAACCAATCCCAGCGTCATGGTGTTGACAGCCACGCTGAAGAACCGCGCCATTTTCAATCAGCAGCATCCCTCGCTCGAACTGACTCTGACCGACGCTCAGGACCAGCCGGTGGTGCGGCGCGTGCTTGCGCCGGCGGACTACCTCGGAAAAGCCGCGAACGCCCAAGCCGGATTCGGCGCCAATGCGGAAATCGCAATCAAGGTGTTCATCGAGGGATCTCAGGTCAAGGCCACCGGCTACCGGCTGTATCTGTTTTATCCCTGATGCCGACTTCGGGTATTCTCATGCTACAAACAGGAGAGGGATAGCAATGGACAACACCCAACTCGCAGAACTCCTCATGGGTATCGCCAAGGCGCAGGCGGCCGTCATCGACGCGGTCGAACGCGCCCAGCCGGGATTCAAGAACAATCACGCAGTGCCCATCCTCACCACAGCCGCCAACGTGCGCGCCGCCGTGCCGCGCATCCAGGATATGCCAGCGCGCATATTGCTGCGCATGCAGGGCCGGTCAGCGTTCGACGTGGCGCAGATCCAGCAGGATCTGGAGGCGGCGTTTGCCTCCGATGGTGTTTCGCCCGGCGCATCCGCGGAGCCCGGGGTGAATCTTTCGCCGGCGGCCAGACGCGCCGCGGCCAGGGTTCCCGGCGCGGCGGCCGCCGCACCGGCGCCGGCGCCTGCACGGGCACCTGCGCCCGCAGCCAGCGCACCGGATGCGGATTTGGACTTCAGCGCAAAAGCCTGAGTCCCCGACCACGACGTCGCCTGAAACAACATTTTTAAATGAAAATTCGGCACTTTCGACCCGCCCAGCTTCGGGACTAGAATAGCGCACACCATGGACGACCTCGATTTTTCGGCCAAACCACTGCCGCGGCCCGAGGAAGCGGCGCGCGCGACCGTGCAGGTCGCTGCGCAAAGCCCCTTGTATCAGCCCGCCATCGCCTTGGATTTCTTTCGCTCTACCGGAACGGTCGAAGAACTGCCTGCCGGAAAGGCTTTTTTCTCCGAAAAGGAGAAGGCCGGCGGCCTGTTTTCCAAGAGTGCGCGCATGTACCTGCTGCTGGAAGGCGAGATCGGCCTGATGATTCACAATAAATTTTTCGGAGTAGTGAAACCAGGACACATCTTCGGCGAACTGGCGGTGATCGCTGGCTTGGCGCGCAGCGCGACGGCGATGGCCAAGATCAATTGCAAGGTGCTGTCGCTGGACGAAAAGCAGTTTCACGCGGCGCTGGAGAAGAAACCGGACTTCGCGCTGATGCTCATGAGCATCATGGTGCAGAGGCTGCGCCAGAGCATGGCCAAGCTCGGTGCCGCCATGCCGCCGGCGGCCGCGGCCGAGCGCAGCGACATACTAGACAAAAAGGCGCTTGCCGATCTGCAAAAGGGACTCGGCAAGCCGGAGCCCGCGGTATTTCAGGCAGACAAGGTCGTTATCAGCACGGGTGCGGTCGGCGCGGTGATGTATGTCGTATTGGAAGGCCGGGTCGCCATCTCCGTCGGCAACAGCGTGGTCGAGCACGTCGGGCCGGGCGGCATGTTCGGCGAACTGGCGTTGCTGGACCGTTCGGCGCGCGCGGCTACGGCGACAGCAATCACCGACTGCAAGCTGCTCGCCATCAACCGCAACGAATTTCTGGACCTGGTGAAATCCAAGCCGGCATTCGGCGCGTCACTTCTGAAATCGACCGCCCTGCGCATGCAGCAGGTGGCGCAGCGGGTCGCACAGATCGCAAGGTGAGGTAGAAAGGCAGGGGCTCCCTGACTTCGCAGCCCGCGATGTTACAGCCCTGAAAACTCAGTCTCAGCCGACACTGCTTTCATTGACGTCGACGCGCACGACTTCGCGCTTGAGAGAGGCGAGTACGGCGCGGGCGTAAGCCTCGGCCCAGGCGATGTCGCCGGCGAAGAGTTTCTCGCCCGCCGCGCGCGCCACTTCCAGCACTTTGTCGAGCGCGAGCACTTTCCCCACCATGCTTCTGGGAGTGCAGCCGAATTCCTCGAATTGCTGCGACAACCACAGGTCGCCTTCCTGCTCCGTCGGCAGCGGCTTGTCCCCCGCTGTAATGCGCAATTCGTAATCGCGACCCCGGCCAAACGATACGATCACTGTACCTCGCATGTGCGTGCTCCTATGTTCGCGGCCAGAAACATTTTACTGCACCCCGGGCCGCCGCGTGGTGGTAGCCGCTAGGCGAGCTTCGCGATGCCGAGCTCAGCGGCCAGCAGGCTCAGATTGCGCATCAGCGACACCGTTATCGGTATGCCGTCGCGCGCATAGGCCATGCGTTTCGCCTGGCTCTGCTCCCCCGGCAGCCAGATGCGCTCGACCCCGGGCATGCGCGCGCTGCCGCGCAGGTCGCGCACCAGCGCATCGACGCGGGCCTTGAACGCGCCGATGTCGCCGAAAGCGGCGACATCGATCGCAACGATGGCCTGCCCGGTATTGGTCACGCTGGCCTGGTCATGGTTGAAGTCGACGACCTCCTTGCCCATGGCGGCGCTGTTCAGCGTTCCGGCGAGCAGGCCGACCAGCAGCGCGAGGCCGTAACCTTTGTAGCCACCGATGGGCAGGAGGAAGCCCTCGTCGGCGCGTTTGGGGTCGGTGAGCGCCCGTCCCGCGCGATCGACCATCCAACCCTCGGGCATCGTCTCCCCGCGCTGCGCCATCGCCTTGACCTTGCCGTAGGCCGCCACCGTGGTTGCCATGTCCAATACTACCGGTGCCTCGGAGCCGGCAGGAACGGCTGCAGCGATTGGATTGGTGGACAGCAGCATGTCGAGTCCGCCCCAGGGCGGCAGATGATTGGCGTTCCCGACCG
>CAYNVY010000034.1:0-27509 GCA_964400745.1 uncultured Enterobacteriaceae bacterium
GACCGAGATGCGCACCATGTCGGGCGTGACACCGGCCGAGATCTGCTCCTCCTCCGACAACTGGCGGTGGGTGGTCGAGGCCGGGTGGATCACGAGGCTCCGCACGTCGCCGACGTTGGCGAGGTGGCTCATGAACTGCGCCGCATCGATGAAGGACTCGCCTGCCCTGGCGCCGCCCTTGACGCCGAAGGTCATGATCCCGGCGCAGCCCCGGGGCAGGTATTTCTCGGCGAGTGCGTGGTAGCGGCTGGAAGCGAGGCCGGGATAGCTCACCCAGCTCACCTGCGCATGCGATTCCAAAAACTGAGCTACCTTGAGCGCGTTGTCGCAATGCGCCTTCATGCGCAGGTGCAGAGTCTCCAGGCCCTGCAGCAGCATCCAGGCGTTGAACGGCGACAGCGCCGGGCCGAAGGTCCTGAGCGTCTCCATGCGCGCCTTCATGGTGTAGCCGAAATCGCCGAAGGTTTCGTAGAAGCGCACGCCGTGATAGCCGCGCGAAGGTTCGGTCATGCCGGGAAAGTTGCCGTTGTCCCAGGGGAATTTGCCCGACTCTACGATCACCCCGCCCATGGTGGTGCCGTGCCCGCCGATGAACTTGGTGGCCGAGTGCACCACGATGTCGGCGCCGTGCTCGAACGGGCGGCACAGATAGGGCGACGCGAACGTGTTGTCGATGATCAGCGGCACGCCGGCCTCGTGCGCGATCCTGGCCACCGCCGCTATGTCGAGCACATTGATCAGCGGATTGCCCAGGGTCTCGGCGTACACCGCCTTGGTCTTCTTGGTGATTGCGCGGCGGAAATTTTCCGGCTCGTCCGGATCGACGAAGGTGGTGTTGATGCCGAGCTTGCGGAAATTGACGTCGAACAGCGAATAGGTGCCGCCGTACAGCGTGGCCGCCGAGACGATCTCGTCGCCCTGCTCGCACAAGGTAAGGAGCGCCGTCATTTCCGCCGCCTGGCCGGTGGCGAGCGCCAGCGCGGCGCGTCCGCCCTCGAGCGCCGCCATGCGCTCTTCGAACACGGCCGTGGTCGGATTGGACAGGCGGGTGTAGACGTTGCCGAAAGTCTGCAGGTTGAACAGGCTCGCCGCGTGCTCGGCCGAGTCGAACACGTAGGAAGTGGTCTGGTAGATGGGCACCGCGCGCGCGCCGGTGGCGGCATCGGGGATCTGCCCCGCGTGCAGGCACAGGGTGCCGAAGCCGAATTCTCTGTCTGCCATGGCTCTGTCAGATCCTGTTAGGGTAGCCAGCGCGGGCGCTTGGCAGAAATGACCTTGGTATTCACGCCCGCCGCCCGATGGTACAAGGGGGCGATGCCCCCTTGTAAATCCCCCAAGTCGGACGGGCGTGTGCTTAGTTGGATAACCATCGCGGACGCTTGGCAGAAATGACCTTGGTATTCACGCCCGCCCAATTTAAGCCGCCGAACAATCGCGCGTGCTCGATCTTGACGCAGCGGTCCATCACCGAGTCCATGCCTGCGGCTTCGGCCTTGCGCGCCGCTTCGTGATTGAGGACGCCGAGTTGCTGCCATAGCGTTTTCGCGCCGATGGCGATGGCGTCTTCGGCGATGGGCATGATTTCCCCGGTCTTGCGAAAGCAATCCACCATATCGATCTTGAACGGAATTTCGCGCAGCCCGGCGTAGCATTTCTGCCCCAGCACTTCCTGGTAGGCCGGGTTGACCGGGACGATGGTATAGCCGTGTTCCATCATGTATTTGGCCGCGAAGAAACTCGGCCGGTACCAGTTGGCCGACAGTCCCACCACGGCGATGACGCGGTTTTCGCGCAGGATTCGGCGCAGGGACTGGATGTCGTCGTGCATGGTCGTGAGCACCGGGAGTCGGAGGGGACTGCAGCCAAATTGTAGCGTAATATTGCACGCTTCCAATTTCTCCACTGCGTCCTTCCCAATCATGACGAACGAACTGAAATCCCGCACCGGCGGCGAATTGCTGGTGGATGCCTTGAAAGTGCACGGCGCCGATACGGCGTTCTGCGTGCCCGGTGAGAGCTATCTCGCGGTGATCGACGCGCTCTACGGCGCGCGCGACGCGATCAAGACCATCGTCTGCCGCCAGGAAGGCGGTGCGGCCAATATGGCGGAAGCCTACGGCAAGCTCACCGGCAAGCCGGGCATCTGCATGGTGACTCGCGGGCCGGGCGCGACCAACGCTGCGATCGGCGTGCACACCGCGTTCCAGGATTCGACGCCGATGATTCTGTTCATCGGCCAGGTGGGCACCGACTTCGTCGAGCGCGAGGCGTTTCAGGAAGTCGATTTTCGCCGCATGTTCGGCGAGATGGCCAAATGGGTGGCGAGCATAGACCGTGTCGAGCGCGTGCCCGAATACGTGAGCCACGCCTATCACTGCGCCATGTCCGGGCGCAAAGGACCGGTGGTGCTGGCCCTGCCCGAGGACATGCTCACCCAGACCGCCGCGGTGCCAGACACCGATCCCTACCGCGAGGTCGTGGCCCATCCCGGCGCCGCCGATATGGCGAGCTTGCGTGACATGCTCGCGCAAGCGCAGCGGCCGCTCGCGATTCTCGGCGGAAGCGGCTGGAACGCCGCTGCCTGCGCCGATCTGCGCAAGTTTGTCGAGGCGAACGGGCTGCCTGCGGTGTGTGCTTTCCGCTTTCAGGATCTGTTCGACAACGGCCACGCGAACTACGCCGGCGATATCGGCCCGGGCGTCAATCCCAAGCTGGCGCAACGGGTGAAGGACGCAGACCTGCTGCTGGTCCTGGGCGCGCGCATGGGCGAGATGACCACCAGCGGCTATACGCTGCTGTCGGTGCCCCGGCCCGCGCAAAAGCTCATTCACGTGCACGCCGGCGCGGAAGAACTCGGGCGCGTGTACCAGGGCGATCTGCTGATCAATTCCGGCATGCCGCAGATCGCCACGGCGCTCGCCGCGATGCCGCCGGTGGACGCCAAAGGCTGGCGCGGCGCGACCGCGTCGGCGCACGCCGAGTACCTCGATTGGATCAAGCCCAGAGCCATGCCGGGCAGGGTGCAGCTTTGCGACATTTTCGATTTTCTGAAACAGCGCCTGCCCGCGGATGCCATCCTGGCCAACGGTGCGGGCAATTACACCGGATGGCTGCACCGGTTCTATCAGCACCGCAGCTTCCGCACCCAGCTCGCGCCCACCAGCGGCGCCATGGGCTACGGCGTGCCGGCCGCGATCGCGGCCAAGATCGTGCATCCCGAGCGCACGGTCGTGTCCTGGAACGGGGACGGCTGTTTTCTCATGTGCGGCCAGGAGCTGGCAACGGCGGCGCAATACGGCGCCAACGTGATTTTCGTGGTGGCCAACAACGGCATGTACGGCACCATACGCATGCACCAGGAGCGCGAGTATCCGACGCGGGTGCACGGCACGGCGCTGGCGAACCCGGACTTCGTCATGCTGGCGCGCGCCTACGGCGCGCACGGCGAACTGGTCGAGGACACGTCCCAGTTCGCCGCGGCGTTCGAACGCGCGGCGGCCTGCGGCAAGCCGGCGCTGATCGAGTTGCGCATCGACCCGCAGGCAATCACGCCGAATATCACGCTGGACGCGCTGCGTGAACAGGCGTTGAAGCGAACCAGCTGAACGGCCATGGCATGATTGATCCGACGAACCAGTTCCGTGCGCTGATAGAGCGCATGACGCAGGCGATTTGCCGCGGCGAGGGCGTAGCGGCGGCCGCCTGCTTCGTCCCGGAGGGGATTTACCACGACGGTTTCTACGGCGAGTTTCGCGGCCGCGACGCGATTCGCGACATGGTGGAACGGCACTTTCACGCCAACGCGCGCGACTTCAGCTGGACGCTGTCGGACGCGGTGAGCGACGGCGGCGTCGCTTATGCGCGCTACGATTTTTCCTACGTATCCAAAATTCCCGGCAGCGAAGGTGTGCGCGTGTTTTTCCCCGGCATTTCGCAAGTGCGGCTGAAAGACGGCTTGATCGTTCGCTACGGCGAAATGTTCGACCGCGGAACCGCGCTGGTGCAGATGAATTTCGAGCCGGCGAGGATCGCGAAGTCGCTCAAGCGCTGGGCCGAAGAGCAGATTCCCTCCGGAAAATAAATCCCCCTTTGCGGGGCGCAATCTGTATAATCCGCCCCGCATCGTTCAATCCCAGTCTGTCCGCTGCTCTCGCGGTACTCTTTCAGTTCCCCGATTTAATCAAAAATCATCTGCCTGGACTGGCATCGCGTAACCAATCGCGACAGGTCGATACCAGGAGCAACACATGTCTTTTTCCGCACTCGGCCTGCGCGCCGAACTATTGCTTGCCGTCGGCGAGCAAGGCTATACCGAACCCACCCCGATCCAGGCACAGGCGATTCCCGCCGTGCTCGCCGGCCGTGACCTCATGGGCGGCGCTCAGACCGGCACCGGCAAGACCGCAGGCTTCGTCCTGCCCATTCTGCAACGGCTGGCCGAGCAAGCCGGCGGCACCAACAACCGCACTGCGGTGCGCGCGCTGATCCTGGTGCCCACGCGCGAACTCGCGGCCCAGGTCCAGGCGAGCGTATTCACCTACGGCAAACATCTGCCCAAGCTTCGCTCGCTATCCGTATACGGCGGCGTCGGCTTCCACCCGCAGGCGCAGGCCCTGAAGCGCGGCATCGACATCCTGGTGGCGACACCGGGCCGCCTGCTCGACCATATGGCGCAACGCACCGTGGACCTGTCCAAGGTGCAGGTGCTGGTGCTGGACGAAGCCGACCGCATGCTCGACATGGGCTTCATTCCCGACATCCGCAAGATCCTGGCGCAGATTCCCAAACAGCGCCAGAACCTGCTGTTCTCGGCCACCTTCTCCGACGAGATCAAGAAGCTCGCCGACGGTTTCATGCAGGATCCGCTGCTGATCGAAGTCGCGCGCCGCAACGCCACGGCCGAACTGATCGCCCAGCGCATCTGCCCGGTGGACCGCGAGAAGAAGAAGGATCTGCTCGCCCACTTGATCACCACCGGCGACTGGAAGCAGGTGCTGGTATTCACACGCACCAAGCACGGCGCCAACAACCTGGCCGAGAAGCTGGTCAAGTCCGGCATCCGCGCCGACGCGATCCACGGCAACAAGAGCCAGCCGGCGCGCACGCGCGCGCTGGCCGAGTTCAAGGCGGGCAAGATCAAGGTGCTGGTCGCGACCGACATCGCCGCGCGCGGCCTGGATATCGACGAATTGCCCCACGTGGTCAATTTCGAGCTGCCCCACGTGGCCAACGATTACGTGCACCGCATCGGCCGCACCGGCCGCGCCGGCTCGAGCGGCGAAGCCGTTTCGCTGGTCTGCGTGGACGAACTCGGTCTGCTGCGCGACATCGAGCGCCTGATCAAACGCGAGATCAAGAAGGAAATCATCCCGGGCTTCGAGATCGACCCGCGCATCCGTGCCGAGCCAATCGTCCAGGGCAAGCGCGGCGGGCAGCAGCAACGCCGCCCGGCCAGCGCACCGCGCAAGGCCGGCGCCGGCGCACCGCGCAAATCTGACAGCCGCACCGGCAACCGCGGTCAGAATGCGCCGCGTCAGCCGGCCGGCCGCGCCGGCAGCAGAACCAGCCGCGACTCGGGCAGGCGCGCTGCGGCTTACTAGGCGTTACGAACTTGCGCGGACGGCGGCCCGTTCGCGCGGATCGTCAATTGTGCACGGATGAAAAGCGATCCGTGCGCAATTGACGATCTTGGATAACCCCCCGCACCGTACTTGTTTGGAACCAGAAGCAAGGGCGCCGGCGGGTTCGACATTTCTCAAGCCGCTGGCTTTCTGACTTCGTATCCCTGCCGCGGGAAATGCACCACCACTTCCCCGGCTCTATCGTCCGCGCGCCTGACCGCGATTTCTTCGCGCGTGCCGTTGACGAGATTGCCGCGCACCGCGTCGAAGCCGTAGTCCACCGGCAACACTTCCACCACCTCGCCCAGCGCAAATCCCTCCAGATCTTCGATCGCGGCCGCAGCGATGGGCGCCGGCTTGGCGTCGCGCGCGATGGCGAGGGCGTCGGCGCCGCTGATCGCGGCCGGCTTGCCGTGACCGATTGCGTCGATGCGCGCCATCCACGCCTTCACCCCGGGATAGGGATCCAGCATGGGCGCGACCGCCGGCCCGCGGCGAAAGAACCAGAGCGGATGGAACACCGAAAAATCGGCGATGGTCGGTGCCGCGCCGAGCAGCCAGGCGCGCCCGTCGCCGAGTTGGGCTTCGAGCGCCGCCAGCAGGCGGATCAAGGCCGGCTTGGCTTCGGCCAGCGGCGGCCGGCGCACGGTGGAATTCTTGCGCATCGCCGCACGGTCTTCCATGAAGGTCTTCAGCTGCTCCGGCGAGAACTGAGAAAACAGTTTTTCCGCGCTGCCCGGCTGGTACAGCACCGGCATCACCATCTGGAACAAGACGCTGTCCGCCCACTGCGCGAGCACCATGGCCGACGCCGCATGCGCCCTGGGGTGAAGATCCGGCTCGCTCGCCATCCGGTCAAGTTGCTTCGCGATCAGCGCCGTATCGCAATAGACGTCGGCGCCGATCTGCAGGATGGGCGTCTTGCGATAACCGCCGGTGAGTGCGACGACCTCGGGCTTGGGCATCACCATCGGAATGATGACTTCCTTCCAGGCGAGTTTTTTCAGGCCGAGGATGAGCCGGATTTTTTCGGCGAATGGCGAGGCGGGATAGTGGTGCAGGATGAGGTCGGGCATGATGCTCCTTTGGCTGTTCGGGCTTGTGCGGCAGCGTAGTATCATACCGCGACTGTTTTTCCGCACCTATTCTCACCCATTCGCACGCATAAGGAAGGCTTCAGATGAAAGCAGTGCTTTGCAAGCAATACGGCATGCCCGATACGCTGGTCCTCGAAGAGGTTCCATCGCTTGCGCCCGCGGCGGGCCAGTTGGTGGTGAGCATGAAAGCCGCAGGCGTCAATTTTCCCGATGCGCTGATCATCCAGGGCAAGTATCAGGTGAAGCCGCCGATGCCGTTTTCTCCCGGCTCGGAACTGGCGGGTGTGGTGAAAGCGGTAGGCGCGGAGGTGCAGAATTTCAAGGTGGGCGATGCAGTCATCGCCTATGCCGGCTACGGCGGCTACGCCGAGGAAGTCGCGGTCGATGCGCGCACCTGCATCCCCATGCCGGCCGGCGTGGATTTCAAGGTGGCGGCTTCGTTCATGATGACCTACGGCACTTCGTATCACGCGCTCAAGGACAGAGCCCGCCTGCAGCCGGGCGAGACCCTGCTGGTACTGGGCGCGGCCGGGGGCGTGGGCAGCGCGGCGGTCGAACTGGGCAAACTCATGGGCGCGCGCGTGATCGCCGCCGCCTCCAGCGACGAAAAACTCGAGGCGTGCAGGAAGCTGGGCGCCGACGCCGTCATCAACTATTCCAGCGAAGATTTGCGCGCAGCGATCAAGCGCATCACCGAGGGCAAGGGCGTGGACGTGGTCTACGATCCGGTCGGCGACAGGTTCGCCGAGCCGGCGATGCGCGACATGGCCTGGGGCGGGCGCTATCTGGTGATCGGCTTCGCCGCCGGCGAGATCCCGAAGATTGCGCTGAACCTGCCGCTGTTGAAAGGTTTCTCCATCGTCGGCGTGTTCTGGGGCAGTTTCACGCGCAAGGAACCGAAGCAGAACCAGGCCAACGTGCAGGAACTATTGGGCTGGATCGCCGCCGGCAAGCTCAAGCCCCTGGTCAGCGCGGCTTATCCGCTGGCCGAGGCCGCGCGCGCGCTGAAGGACGTGCTGGAGCGCAAGGTCATGGGCAAGGTGGTGCTGGTCCCGAGCTAGAGGACGCAGGTTCTAGCAGTCCGGCTGGCCCGCAGGCGGCCGCGGCTCGCGCACATAGCCCAGGCGCTGTGGCAGCGCTTCCGAATTGATCAGCGCCAGCGGCAGGCTGGCGGCGCCGGTATTGAAATACACGCCCGCCGCTTCGTCGCCGTCTTCTATCAGTGCGAGCAGTCGCTCCTCTTCGAGCGCATGGCCGTCTGCGTAGGACAGGGCCTCCAGACCGCGCGGCAGATCACGGTCGGCGAGCAAACCGGGCCCGTGCTCGGTGACGAGCAGCAGATCGCCCGCTTCGTCCATCCAAACCGCCTGCAGCGTAGCGCAAGGCTTGCCGGTATGCGTTTCGAACGACAGAGGATGGTCGTGCGCGATGCGGTAGACCAGCGGCGTGCAGGCGAGCGTGACGTACACCCGCTGCGGCCCGTTCTGGAAATACCAGCGCCCGTCCGCGTCATGGCCGTAGTTGCGGCCGATGAATTCAATGAACTTGCGGTTGGTGACGGGTTCGAATCGGGGTGCGGCTTCGACGGTCCCCTCGGGGGATCCGGCTGAGCCCTCGGGCGTTCCTACTTTAATCGACCATTGCCCGCGGCGGTCCAGTTTCATCCAGCCGTAGACCGCGGGTGCATTCGGCCATTTGGCCATGGCGCGGATGACGATGTCGTCCATAAATTCGATCCTCTGATTCGATACCTGCGGCTCAGTATAGGTCGAAAATGCTGCCTCAGACTCGCCCTGCCTTGTTCGGCATCGACCGCTTCACCGGGTGAAACCGCCTTTTCCTCAAGAAGCATGACAACGGTCAACGCGGTTTGAAGAAACAGCGGTAGTCTGAAAACGCATCTTTCGCAGGAGGACATCATGAAAATTGCTTACAGAATACTTCTTGGATTGCTGGGCCTGTGTTTTTCGAGCGCCATCATCGCGCAGCAAAGCCTGCCGCCGGTACAAACGTTCGGCGGCGTCAGCTACATGACCGGCGGCGTCGGCCTGGACGAATCGGCGGCGATGAAAGCCGCGGAGAAGGATTTCACCCTGTCCCTGCTGTTTGCGCGTACCAAGCGCGGCGAATTCGTGTCCGACGTCAAGGTGAGCATCAAGGACAAGTCCGGCAAGACCGTGCTCGAGACCGTGTCCGACGGGCCGTTCCTGCTTGCGCGGCTGCCCGCCGGCGCCTACACGGTGAGCGCCGATTACGAAGGAAAAGTCCTGGTGCGGAAAGTTCAGGTCGACGCCAAGGGCGTGGCGCGCGCCGGTTTCGTGTGGCAGCCGGCGGCAAAGGCGACGATCGAGTAGGCTGGTGCGCGATGGGGTGCGGCTGTATCCCGTGCGCGGATGGTTTGCGCGGCGCGTGGTCGCATATCGGGCGAGACTGTGTCAGCATTGACTCCGGTATAACCGGTGTTATACTCGTTTCATGAAGACTGCCATCTCGATTCCCGACCCGGTATTCAAGTCTGCGGAACAGCTCGCATCACGCCTGCGCGTGTCGCGAAGCGCGCTGTATTCCAAGGCGTTGGAGGCATATCTGGAAGAGCATCGGGACGAGTTGGTTACCTCTCGCCTCAACGAAGTGTATGGTGCAAGTGAAAACGAATCTGCCCTGGATACGGATCTTGCGTCCATGCAGTTGCGCTCGATCAACCACAAGAATTGACTATGCGCCGCGGCGAAATCTGGTGGGCCTCGCTGCCGGAGCCGGCGGGGTCGGCACCCGGATTTCGGCGACCCTTGCTGATCGTTTCGGCAAATAGCTTTAACGACAGCCGAATCAGTACGGTGATTGCCGCCGTTATCACATCGAACTTGCGCTTGGCCGACGCGCCGGGAAACGTGCGTATCCCGGTCAAAGGAACGGGACTCCCCGTGCCCTCGGTCGTAAATGTTTCGCAAATCGTGACCATCGACAAGTCGTTTCTGACCAAGCGCGTTGGAACGCTTGCGCCGCGCCTGCTCGCGCAGGTGGAAGAGGGCATGCGGCTTGTGCTGGCGGTCTACGTCTTGCCAAGATCTCTACCCTGACTGCATCAGCACGATGAATATCTCATCGCCCGATCCTCTCAAAACCTACGTGTACGAGCAGGTCAAAGAGCGCGGCTATGGCAGCAGCAGTGAGTATGTGCGCGAGCTCATCCGCAAGGACCAGGATCGCAAGCGCTTGCGCGCCATATTGATCGAGGGTGCTGCATCTGAGCCCGTCGGCTTTGCCGACGACGCCTATTTCGACGGCCTGCGTAATCGAGTCAGGCGCCGCGGCAAGCGGTGAGTGTCAAGCGCGCCGTTAGCCGCAATCAACCAAATTCTTGCCATTTTTGAAACTTAATCGTCCCAATCTCTATGCCCCGCTTGACATACTACAGTTAAAAGTTCGACTTTATACGCGTCGGCACCGGCCCAAGGACGCCCGGCCGTCCGATACGACATGCTATCGCGCGTATGAGCAAGACCGAGCGCATCTACCGCCTCAACCGGATGCTGCAGAATCGCAGGGCGATTTCGCGCCGGGAACGCCAAGCGGCGGGCGCGATCGAATGCCAGGGGCGGTCCGGCGGCGAAGTGGCGGAAGAAGGGGTAATCGCCCTTTAGTAAGGGTAATAGAGAGGGTACTAAGGTGTTCGCAGCCCGCAGAACAAGGCCACGCCTTGCTCCCCGCCCATCTTCCCCCTATAGTTCCCCGCTTCAATCGAACCCGAGGCGCGAAAAATGGCACGCGAGCAATTCACCTTCTGCCACCGCCTGCGGGTGCGCTGGGCGGAAGTCGACAAGCAGGGCATCGTTTTCAACGTCAATTATTTTCTCTATTTCGACGTTGCGATCACGGAATACTGGCGCGCGATCGGCATCAATTATCCCGACGGCGTGGTCAAGGCCTATGGCACCGACATGTACACGGTCAAGGCGACCGCCGAATATCACGGCTCGGCCGAGTTCGACGACATGCTCGACATCTACGGCCGCACCGCCAGGCTGGGCCGCTCCAGCATGCAGTTCCTGCTCGAGGTTTGGCGCGGCGACGAGCATCTCATCAGCGGCGAGCTGATTTACGTCAACGCCGATCCGGCGAGCAAGAAGTCAGTTCCGATGCCCGAAGTGCTGCGGCAGAAGATGATCGCCTACGAGCGTGTCGCGCCCGATCTTGGAGCGGCCAAGAGCGCGTAGGAAAGCAAGGTCGCCAGAATCGGCTCCAATACGCGATCTAGCAATTACACATAAAACTATACTAAGTATATTGATCTCAAGCCATACTATATATAGAATTATGTGTAAATGGAAGCTGGCTGCACAATTCAACTTTTTGCCGACGGCCGCTGGCAGGACGTAGCCAGCGTGCTGTTGCAGGGCCCGGAAGACCAGGGTTGCCGTACCCCGACTTACACCGGCTACTCCGTCGAGTGGGCGATCGATCACGCCGGAACCCGCGACGCCTGGGCTTTGAGCAGCCAGTTTCCCGTTGCGCTCTACGCGAGGCAATTCGCGCACTGGCCCGTGTTTCTAATCGACATGCTGCCGCAGGGGCACGGCCGCGCAGAATTGCTGCGCCAGTTCGGATTGCCGGAAACGACGGGAGAGCCTGCCGACTGGCGCCTGCTGCTGGCGGGGGCGGGCAATCCTATCGGTCATTTGCGCGTCAAGGAGGCCGCGCATTGGCTAGAGGGCAATGGCGGTCCGCGCCAGGGTTTCACCGAGGACGAGATAGCCCAGCGTTCCGACGATTTCATGCAGTACCTGAGCGCACACGGGCTTTTTGTGGCGGGCTCCTCCGGGGTTCAGGGGGAGTGGCCCAAGCTCTTGCTGACGCGTGCGCGGGACGGTTTGCTCTATCTGGACCACACACTCCCCGACGACGAAGCCGAGGCACACTTCATCGTGAAGTTCGGCCGCGGCAGCAACGAGCGCCTGGCCGCCATCCTCCGCAACGAAGCGCCCTACATGGCGATGGCCGAGCACTTGGGGCTGCGGGTGCACGGGCGCCTGCGGTTGCGCGAGCGAGCCCTGTTCATTCCGCGCTTTGACCGGCAGCTCGAAAGTGGCCGAATCGTGCGCCTGGCGCAGGAGAGCCTCGCCACCCTCACGGGCCGGGCCGGTTTCGGGGTGGCACCCCAGCACGACGAGGTATGCAAGAAGCTGGTCGAAGTCTGCTCCGACCCCGCAGCCGAGGTGCTCGAATACATACGCCGAGACATCGCCAATATCGCACTCGGCAACAAAGACAATCATGCGCGCAACACGGCGTTGCAGCGGGACTTTCGAGGGCAAATACGGCTGACGCCCCTGTTCGATTTCGCACCGATGTACCTGCACCCGGACGGCATTGCGCGACGCATGCGCTGGGAAGACAACGACGGCGGTGCGCCGGACTGGTCGCGCGTGCTCGATTCCGTTTGCGACCAATGCCGACTGCCGCGCGCGCCGCTGGTCGACGGTCTCAAGCTATTCGCGCTGCGGCTTCGCGACATCGCGGCAGACGGCCGCTCGTTTGGCCTCGAGTCCGAAGTGCAGGCTTTTTTGGCCCCGGGCATCGCCGCTCAATTACGCGCGCTGGAAGCGTTGCGCTGAACGCAACGAGTACGACATGGACAAGCGCTATAAACCCATCCCCCTGCCGCAGCAGATCTTGCTGCGCAAGCAGGCGGTCGAAGCGATTCTTGCGCATCCTGAATGGCCTCTGCTCCAAGCGATTCGCCACTTGAAGAGCCGCTTGCACCTGACCACCGCCGAACTGGCCAAGCTGGCCGGGATTTCGCATCGGGCCCTGCAAGACATCGAGCAGGGTCGAAGCCAGGGAACGGTGCAGACGATGAACCATATCCTCGGTGTTCTCGGATTGCGCCTGGGTGTCGTGCGCGGCGGGGCGCCGGCTGCCGAGCCCGACACGCAGCAGTAAGGCGGCAATCGGCTAAAATTCGCGTTCATTCAATTCTCGTCAACACTATTCCCCATGCAAGTTCGCAACCCTATCCACCGCGATCGCCGATTCATCGAGTACAAATCCCTGCAGCTCAAGCCCGAGGCGAAGTCCTGATGGCGATCAAGTACTACTGGGAAGACTTCACCCCGGACCGCGTGTTCGAGACGCCCGCGCGCACGCTGTCGGAGGAAGACATCGTGCGCTTCGCGCGTGAGTACGATCCGCAGGCCTACCATACCGATGCAGAAGCGGCGCGCGCCTCGCCCTTCGGCGGATTGATCGCCAGCGGCTGGCACACCGCCGCCGTGGGCATGCGCCTGATGTGCGATAGCTATCTGCTCGAGACCTCCTGCGTCGGTTCGCCCGGGCTGGAGGAATTGCGCTGGTTGAAGCCGGTGCGCCCGGGCGACACGCTGAGCCTGCGCAGCACCGTCATCGAGTCCACGCCATCGGGCAAGCAGCCGAACCGCGGAACAGTGCTGTTTCGCTGGGAGATCCTCAACCAGAGCGGCGAGGTCGTACTGTCCATGCTCGGCCGTCAGTTGTACCTGCGCCGCACGCCGGCGCCGCTTTCAAGCAGTTCAAATTAAGGTTCGATCATGAGCTACAAGTACTATTGGGAAGACTTCGCGGTGGGCCAGGTGCGCGAGACCGGCGGCCACAGCCTCACCGAAGAAGAGGTCATCGAGTTTGCCAAGAAGTATGACCCGCAACCGTTCCATATCGACCGGGACAAGGCAAAGCAATCGGCCTTCGGCGGCCTCATCGCCAGCGGCTGGCAGACCGCGGGCCTGTGCATGCGCATGCTGTGCGACATGTATCTGCTGGAGTCGGCCAGCATGGGCTCGCCCGGGATCGACGAGCTGCGCTGGGTCAAACCGGTGCGCCCCGGCGATACGCTGCGCTTGAAATCCACCGTGATCGAGACGCGCGCCTCGACGAGCCGTCCCGACATGGGCACGGTGCGTTCGCGCTCCGAGGTCTACAATCAGCGCGGCGAACTGGTGATGCACATGTCCGGCGTCGGCATGTTCCGCCGGCGCAGTCCGGATGCGAAGTCCTGAACCGCGCGCCAACTCGATTCATTCGCGGACTTCCCTTCCTGCGCTTGCTGCCGCGAAACCCGAATGCAACAAGCACTGATCATTGCCGACGACCTTTCCGGCGCGGCTGACTGCGCCAGCGCCTTCTTCAAGGCGGGGCTGCAGACCCAGGTCATCATCGACAGCAAGGTTGCGCCCGGCGCCGATACCGCGGCGGCACAGGCCATCGCCATCGATGCCGATACGCGGCGACTGCAGGGCGCCGAAGCCGCGCGCGTCCAGTCGGATGTGTACGACGCGTACCGGGCGCCAGGGCAGTTGTTCTACAAGAAGATCGACTCCACGCTGCGCGGCAATTTTGCCGAGGAACTGGGTGCCGTCATCGACCGTGCCGGACTGGCGATCGTCGCCCCGGCATTTCCGCAGGCGGGCCGCTTTACCAGGAAAGGCCATCAATATCTGAACGGGACGCCGCTGGAAGCGACCGAAGGCTGGCGTAACGCAGGCATCGCCGGCGACGCGCATATTCCGGGCATGCTGGCGCGAACGGGCATCAGGACCGCGGCCATAGGCATGGACGAAATAAGGCGGGGCGCGCAGCACCTGCGCACCCTGTTCGAAGCGCGCGCCGATGAAGGCGCGCAGGCGCTGGTGTGCGATGTCGAAACAGAAGCCGACCTGCAGCTGATTGCACGCGCATCGATTGCGCTCTCCAGGCCGAGATTCTGGGTAGGCTCGGCCGGGCTGGCGAACCATTTGCCTGCCGGCGCGAACGGCGCACCCGCTCCGATCCGGTGCGCGAGCGTCATCGTCCGGGGACCGATACTGACGGTGGTCGGCAGCGTGTCGGGCGTGTCGCGCGAGCAGGCCGACTGTCTCGCTGCCGCGGGGATCAGGCGGCTTGTCGCGCCGGCAGGCGTGCTGCGCCGGGGTCAGGCGCATCCGCAGGGTCAGCCGCAGGGCCAGGAATTGCGCCGGGCATTGGAGCTGTCGCTGCGTCAGCAGCACGATCTGCTGCTGACGATAGGCGCGGAAGCACCGATCGACATGGCCGAAGGCCTGCAGTTGTGCCAGGCCCTGGCGGCGCTGATTGCGCCGCTCGCCGGAAATATCGGTGCACTCATCGCCACCGGCGGTGAAACCGCGCGCGCCATTCTGTGCGCGATGGGTTCGACGCGGCTGCGCCTCGTTGGTGAAGTCGAAGCCGGGGTGCCCATTTCGCTTGCGACGGGAGCCAGAGCGATCACCGTCATCACTAAGGCGGGCGCGTTCGGCTCTCGCGAAACCCTGTTGCGCTGCTACGAAACCCTGCGGCAGGCAAGAGCACTATCCGTTTCGGATTCCCACCCCGCTTCGGATACCCACCCCGTTTCGGACACGCACCCTGTTGCAGCAACCGCCGGATCTGCGGCATTTCCAAGGAAGACACGCTAATGTACCGCCCGCTTATCGCAATCACCATGGGCGACGCCGCCGGCGTCGGCCCGGAAATCATCATGAAAAGTCTGGCGCACAGCGACCTGTACGAGCGTTGCAGGCCGCTGGTCATCGGTGATCTCGATCGCCTGCGCGAAGCCGGGCAAATCGTCGGCAGCAAGCTTGAGGTGCACGCCATAGATGACGTGAAGTCGGCGAAGTTCGGCTGCGGCACGGTCGATTGCATCGATCTCGGTCTGATTCCGTCCGGGCATCCGTTCGGCGAATTGTCCGCCCTGTGCGGCCATGCCGCCTATTGCTACATCGAACGCGCGGTGCAGCTGGCGCTGGCGCAGGAGATCGACGCGATCTGCACCGCGCCGCTCAACAAGGAGGCGCTGCACGCCGGCGGCCACATGTTTCCCGGGCATACGGAAATGCTGGCCCAGCTGACGCAAACGCAGGAAGTGTCGATGATGCTGGTCGCGCCGAATCTGCGGGTGATTCACGTCACCACGCACATCGGTCTGGCCGATGCGATCAGGAAGATCGAGCCGGGGCTGGTGGAGCGGACCATAGCGCGCGGCTACGACACCCTGGTGCGCTCCGGCATCGCCGATCCCCGCATCTGCGTGTGCGGGATCAACCCGCACGCGGGGGAGAACGGCCTCTTCGGCTGCGGCGAGGAAGAAGAAAAGATAGTCCCCGCAGTGCGCTCACAGCGCGCCCTGGGCAGATCGGTGGAAGGCCCGCTGCCGGCCGATACCTTGTTCTTCCGTGCGGTGCGCGGCGATTTCGACCTGGTGGTCGCGATGTATCACGATCAAGGTCATGGACCGGTCAAGGGGCTCGGGCTGGAAGCCGGGGTCAATATCACGGTCGGTCTGCCGGTGATCCGCACCTCGCCCGATCACGGCACGGCGTTCGACATCGCGGGAAAGGGAATCGCCGGAGAAGGCAGCATGCTGGAGGCGCTGCGTCAGGCGGTCGGCCTCGCTACTCGCCGGGGCTAGCGCCGTAATGCTTGCCGCCATAACCCACCAGCCCCATTAGCAGCCGCGCGCAACCGTAGGCACACCAGATCAAGGCGCGCCGCCACCAGGGCTGGCCGTGCCAGGCGTTTTTCGCCACCACCATGGCCCCGTCCTGCATGTGATCGTGCAGGCTGAGCCGCAATTCCTCCGCAAAAGCCGCGTCGTCGACGACCAGATTGGCCTCGCGCGCCAGCATCAGGCTGAACGGGTCGATGTTGGAGGATCCCACGGTAGACCAGCGCCGGTCGATCACCGCGACCTTGGCGTGCAGGAAGCTCTTGTGGTATTCGTAGATCTCCACGCCGGCATCGAGCAACGAACCGTACAACGCGCGCGAGGCGTAGTGCAGCAGCATGTATTCGATGCGGCCCTGCAGCAGCAGTTTCACGCGCACGCCTCGCCTGGCCGCGGCGCGCAGCGCGTGGCGAAAGCGCGTGCCGGGAAAGAAGTAGGCGTTGGCGATGATGACTTCCTCGCGCGCATCCCCGATCGCGGCGAGATAAGCGTCTTCGATATCGGATCGATGGCTCAGGTTGTCGCGCACCACCAGCGCGGCGCGCTGCTGGCCTTTCACTTCGGTACTGGCCCTCTGGTGGCGCTGCTGGCTGCGCCGCAGACTGGCCCAGGCAACGCGGTGCCACAGACGGGCGGCCTGCTGCAGCACGTCGGCGACCAGGGGGCCTTCGATGCGCACGGCGTAATCGTAGCGCGGCGGCGTGTGCCGCGGCGTGTGCATGTCGTCGATGACGTTGATGCCGCCGACGAAGGCGACGCGCGCGTCCACCACCACCAGCTTCCGATGCAGGCGGCGCAGGCGGTTGCGCCGCAGGGTCAGGGGCGAGGTCTTGGGGCCGAAGATCAGCACTTCGATATTGGCGGCGTCGAGCAGCGCGCGCGTCTGCGCGAACATGCCCTTGGAACCGAAACCGTCCACCAGCACATGCACGATTACGCCGCGCCCGGCGGCGCGGATCAGCGCGGCTGCGATGCGCCTGCCCGTATCGTCGTCGGCGAAAATGTAGGTTTCGAGGTAGATCTCGCTTTGCGCCGCGTCGAACGCCTCTTCCAGCGCCGGAAAATAGGCGCTGCCGTTCATCAGCAACTGCAGTTTGTTGCCGTCGACGAAGTCGATGCTCATCGCAGTTCCAGCTCCACGCTCAGTGCGGCGTGATCGGAAATGCGCGACCAGGGCAGGCCGTGGTGCACTTCGGCGTGGCGCACCTCGAAGCCGCGCGCGTAGATGCGGTCCAGGCGAAACATGGGGAATGTGCTCGGATAGGTGCGCGCCGGGCGTCCGCGCTGGTCGCGGAACACTTCGGTCAAACCGAGCTCCGCGATCATCTGCCGCCCGGCTGAATTGCGCCAGTCGTTGAAATCGCCGGCGACGACCAGCGGCGCACCCGGGGGCACTAGGCGCTGCACGCGTTCGGTCAGCGCCAGCAACTGGCGCCGGCGGCCGCGCCCGTGCAGGCCGAAGTGCACGCACAGGCAGTGCAGCGGCGCGGCGTCCAGCGCGATCTCGCAGTGCAGCAGTCCGCGCTGTTCGAAGCGGTGGGACGAAATGTCCTGGTTCTCCGCGCTGACGATGGGAAAGCGGCTGAGGATGGCGTTGCCGTGGTGGCCGTGGTCGTAGATCGCATTGCGGCCGTAAGCGTAGTCTCCCCACACCTCGTCGGCGAGGAACTCGTACTGCGGTTCGATCGGCCAGTTGTGGACGTTCTTGGCGTGGTGCTCGTGCTCTCCCTGCACTTCCTGCAGAAACACGATATCCACGTCGAGCAGGCGCAGATGGTGGCGCAGTTCGTGCACCATCATGCGCCGGTTGAAGTGGGAAAACCCCTTGTGGATATTGTAGGTGGCGAGGCGAAGTCTAAGCGACATGTGTTATTTTTCAATGACCTAATATGACTTCATTTGTTGTAGCGACTTGTCCAGCTACTCATCCTCTTGACTTAAGCACTTTTGGTGGCATCCTAGCTTTTCGGCAGCCCTAATGTTGTCGCCCCCGCATCAAACATTTTTTCAGGGCAATAGGTACTTGCCATTACTCGAGACCATCGGCAAGTGTAGCGGGTTGGTATGTGCAATGCACTACCTTCGATCTCCACGTTGGCGATGATGGCACCGGCATGGACCGGGACACAGCTATAATCAAACAGCCCGTGACCGCTCGGCCTTGCATTGATCGCAAGCATATTGTTCTATCAAATCGCTCGCCAGTTGGCGGCGTGACGACGCCCGGAGGTCGAGTCCGCTTTCAGCCTGGTGCGTCGCTCGATCACAAGACCTCCAGCGTCCTTATGGACCTAATCGCGATTTCTTCGCAGAGGAAAAAATGAAAGACCTGGAATGGAAGGACGAATACTCGCTTGGCATACCGGCGATAGATCTTCAGCACAAGCGCATCTTCGACTGCCTATTAAGAGTAGCGCATGGCGCGACCGATGACGATAGATTGCGCGCCGAGGCTGAAATCATCAAACTCCTCCGCTTACTTCAGGAGCATTTTATGCTTGAAGAAAGTATGATGCAAAAACTCCACTACCCAGATCTTGAGCAGCATATCAAGGAACATCGGCAGTTTCATTCAGACGTGCACCATCTGGCGCAAACATCTCTCATGAAAAAGGGAGGTGTTCCGCGTGAGGCGATTAGGATTGCCCATAATTGGCTGACCGACCATCTCATGGTACGTGATAGGCATTACTTGGAATTCTTTTCGAACGCAACCCAAAAGAATGCAAGTAAGAAACGGGGCTCGAAGTGAGGCGCGTCGAAACCGACACAGATGCGAACGGGCCTGACCGCGATCCGGATTCCCCGGACTTCTCTCCCCTGCCGACTCTACGGCCGAAAGTGATTCATAGTCACAACATGAAATAGAACGTAGCTCCCTCACCAACCTTGCCTTCCGCCGTAACTGTCCCACCATGCCGGTCGACAATCCGCTTGACCGTTGCCAAACCGATACCGGTCCCTGAAAACTCGCCCGGCGCATGCAGTCGCTGAAACGCTCCAAACAGTTTGTCGGCGTATGCTGCGTCAAAGCCAGCGCCATTGTCGCGCACGAAATACGCTGGCGTTCCGTCCCGCTCACAGACGCCAAACTCTATGCGTGCGTCAGCGCGTTTCGAACTGTACTTCCAGGCATTGCCGATCAGATTCTGCAATGCGATCCGCAGCAGCCCGAGATCGCCCTCTGCCCTGATATCCGGCGCAATGATGCACTCGACCTCGCGTTCCGGTTCCGCGATGCGCAGTTCTTCCGCTACCTCCCGCGCGAGCGCGGACAAATCGACCGACACGCGATGCATCGTCTGACGCGATATCCTCGATAGATTGAGCAGATCGTCGATCAGGCTTGCCATTCGGGTGGCACCCCCCCGCACGCGCCGGAAATAGTTTCGGCCTTGCTCGTCGAGCTTTTCCCCGTATTCCTTTTCCAGCAGGCTGCTGAACCCTTCGATCGCTCGCAGCGGCGCACGCAAATCATGCGACACACTGTATGAAAACGACTCCAATTCCCGGTTCGCTATTTGCAAGTCGTGGGTGCGCTCCTGTATTCGCAGTTCCAACTCCTCGTTCAAGCGCCGCAATGCCTCTTCGTGGCGCTTGCGCTCGGTAACATCGACCAACATCGCAACCAGGCATTGCTCGCCGCGCAGTTCGATGATCCGGGCGGACATTTCCATAACCCCAAGCGCCCCCCCGCTTCGACGGAAATCAACCTCAAAGCAATCGATGCTACCGTGCTCGTACAACTTCTTCGCCACCTCCGCGCGCTGCTCCGGGCAAGCGTAGATTCCCAGGTCGTCGATGGTGCGCCCGATCGCCTCATCGCGCCTAAAGTCATACAGTTGCAACGCAGCGTCGTTGGCTTCCAGAATCTTGCCATCTGCAACTCGGCGAACGACGATACCAATCGGGCTTGCGCTAAATACCGCGGAAAAACGGTTTTCACTTTCCGCCAGGGCCTGCTCCGCGCGCTTGCTCTCAGTAACGTCGTGGATAATCGAAAAAAGCAGGATGCTTCCGTCCACCTCGATCGGCGTGGAACGTACTTCAACCGTTCGTATTTCGCCGCTCGCAATGCGATGGGGAAAGATGAAATGATTGCGTTCCAGCTTCATCGCGCGCTTGCGCTCGGCAGCGACTTCCTTCGGTGTGAGGGCGTTTATCTGGTCAATGCGCTTGGCTCGCAAGGCCTCGACGGAATAACCATAGAACCGGGCGGCCGCCGCGTTGGCGTCCACTAGGTCACCGGAATCCGGATCGATCAGCAGGAGAATCGAAGCATTATTCTCGAACATCTGGCGAAAGCGCGCCTCGCTCCTTCGCAATGAATCTGCAGCCGCCTTGCGCTCGGAGATATCGCGGATAATGCCGGTAACGAAACAGCCGTCCGTGGTGTCCCATTTCGCGAGCGAAAGCTCTAGCGGAAACTCGCTTCCGTCCTTGCGCAGCCCGTTCAGTTCGACAGTCTTGCCAATAACTGTGGACGCCCCGTCGCTTCCAAGGCGATCCATGCCCGCGAGATGCCCACCGCGGAATCGCTCTGGCATCAGCAGCGTGACCGGCTGGCCCATGACTTCAGATTCCATGTAGCCGAAGATCGTCTTTGCGCCGTCGTTCCAGCCCGCGATGTTCCCCCCGCTGTCCACAGTGATGATAGGGTCGGAGGCTGACTGGGCGACCGCGCGGTTTCGCGCCTCACTCCTACTCAGGGATTCCTCTACCTCCTTGCGTTGAGAGATATCGTTGAGCGCAATACGATAGCCAAGCCCACTTGCATCCTGCGCGACTGTAACCTCGAGGTGCGCCCAAAATTGCCTACCGCCGCTTTGGATCATGCGCAACTCGCACGCCTGCGGCGTGCCGGTATCAAGTCGCTTGCGCACCATGAGATAGTTGTCTTCGTCTTCCGCGACGATAAAGCGCGAAATCGGTTGTCCGACCAGCTCTTCCTTACTCACTCCCAGGAGCTTGGTCGCTGTGAGGTTGGCTTGTTGGATCAAGCCTGACTCGCTGACGCTGCAATAGCCCACCGGCGCCAGATCGTATAGGTCGTAGTAGCGTGAGGCGCTCGCGCTAAGAGCGACCTCGGTCAGACGAAGGCGGCGGTTTTGCCATATCAAGGCCACGGTGAGCAGGACAAACAACAGCAGTGCGACCACGCTTGCAATGACGTATTCCCGGTATTGCCCCCAAAGAGTGGGCGGTCGATGGACAAATACGGTATTAGCGGGCAACACCCCCGGATTGGCGCCCCAGCGCTCCAACTGCTGCCAGTTGAACACCGGTATCTTGGTACCCGGGACCAACGTCAGAGGGCCGGCCAATTGGGTCGTCCCGCGCAATACATCCACCGCCATGCCAGACAACTGGGCCGCATCGTCGCCGAGTCGCGTCACCATTCCGCCGACCGCGCCGTATTCGATGCCTATGTCGACGACGGCGAAATAGGGCGCTTTGGCGGTTTTCACGACGCGAGCGATGAACTCGGGCGGAACGAATATCCGCCCTTTGGCGTCGCGCGTGATACCTATTCCGAGAATGATCGTATTTTTCGGCAGCGTGGACAGTTTGGCTTCAATTTCGTCAGCGCTCAGCGCCTGGGTGTCTTCAATCTGAAGCGTGCCTTTCCATGGGGCCAGGTCCTCGCGGATGTTTTCCCAGCGGGAAATTTCCACCTCGCTGTTGCCCTGTATCACTATGACGCGATCGGTCCGCGGGAACAGTTCCAGCGCCCGCTGCAGCGTACCACGGTAGTCGAGCCTCGTGGACTGAAAGACGAATTGCCTGCCTCCGGTTGGCGCGCCCTCGGGCAATTGCGCGGTCCAGCCGAATACCTTGGCCCCCGGCGCAAGTGCCGGCATGTCGTTAAGCAGAAAATTCAGCGCCGGCTGCTGGACGCAAAAAATCACGTCGAAATCCGCATCGGAATACCGCTTCGTCAGCAAGTTGACGAGCGCCTGGCGATGCTCCTTTTCCATATACCGGGCGAGATTAAGGTATTCGATGGAGATGTTGCCGCTCTTGATTCCTCTATCTTTCAAGCCACTTAGCAGGCCGGAAACATATCGATCGGTCGCCGCGGCGCCAAACGCTGCAGAGACAAGTATCAGCGCGCGCTTGTCCAGAACTGCGGTATTGCCATCGGGCGGAGTCTGTGCGAAGGCCGGTGCTGCACCACCGATCCATACCAGTATTGCGGCCACGATCAGGCGTGACCAATGCGTAAATCCTGGTGCCATATAACTCACAGAATCGTTCTGACAGGTCGATCCCAACCGGGATCTGCTTAAGCGCAAACCATACGCGATGCTATTCCACGAATGATCGGCCGGCGAGGAAAGATACCAGTTTATGGCGCGTTTGATTTGAGCCAAATCAACCATGCTTTCAACGCTCACCAAAGCTGACCCACCGTTGGCGCGCGCCGACACTAGTCGCGAGCGGGGGTTGTAGAGCGTGAACCGGATGCCCCATAGCGCAGTGCATAGCTACAGTAGACGCAGCAGTCTCCTGGCTTCGGCTTAAGCACCTGCGGCCGGCGCCTTCTGCCGCAGTTCTTCTGTTATGCAGCCTGAGGCGAGGATTACCGGCAAATCGGCCCGAATATCGCGCAGTGCACTTGCGACCTCCAGCCCCGACATGTCCGGCATATTGAAATCCGTCACCGCCAGATCAAACTTATCGGGATTCGCCCTCACGGTCGCCACGGCTTCCCGCGGGTCCGTGAAACCGCTAACGCGGAATCCTTGGCGCTCCAACGGGCGCGTCATCAGGAAGATGATGACCCCCTCGTCATCGACATAGAGCACTCGTTTGCCCGTCCCGTCGATCTGGGTGGCAACCGCATCAGGCTGTGCAATCTTTTCGATCGGAACGTCAATCGCAGGGAAGTAAATGCGGAACGTACTGCCGCCCCCCCGGAGTGCTTTCCACTTCTATAGTCGCCTGGTGTGCCTGTACGATGCCGTGCACGACCGCAAAACAAAACTATTTCTGCGCAGAACTTCGCCGGGACGCGAGCTGTAGTGCGAGACAATAATTGCCAGAATTGCGCGTGTGCACTGCTCTGGCGTTGGTAGTGTTGCCATTAGAAATTCGAATTCTGAGTCTATGGTTGGCGTCTGTGTTCGGTGCGGAACCAGCCACCTCTGCCCGTCATAGACTGGGCATACGGTGCATTCTGTAAAAATAGCGCCTATTCCGAATCCAGCACTTCCCTCACTTTGATTGCCATGTCGTCTATTGCGAATGGCTTTTGGATGAACTGCACCCCCTGATCCAATACGCCTTGATGCACGATGATGTTCGCTGTGTACCCTGACATGAACAGCACTTTCAGCTTTGGATGGATGGCTAACAGGTTCTTGGCCAGGTCTCGGCCATTCATCTCGGGCATGACCACATCGGTCATGAGCAGATGTATCACCTCGGTGTGCTCGCTCGCCAGATCGATGGCCTCACGCGGGGTACTCGCCGCCAATACCGCATAGCCCTGCCGTGTAAGCGCCCTCGTGGTCAGCTTCAGAATGGACGGCTCGTCCTCGACCAGAAGGATCGTCTCCTTGCCGCGCACGAGCGGCCCCGTCGCGCTGGCGGTGTGCTCCAGTTCTGCGGTGCCGCCATATCGAGGCAGATAGATCGTGAACGTCGTACCCGAATCTGATTCGCTGTAGACGTGTACAAAGCCGTTGTTCTGCTTGACCGCGCCATACACCGTAGCCAGACCGAGGCCGGTTCCCTCACCAGCGCCTTTGGTCGTGAAAAAAGGCTCGAAGATATGGGCCAGCGTTTCCTTGTCGATGCCGTGACCGTTATCGCTGACTGAAATCCGCACATATTCCCCGGGTATAAAACCCGCGTGAATGGCGCAGTAATCTTCGTCGATGGCGCTGTTTCCCGTCTCTATGACAATGTTGCCGACGCCGGCGATGGCGTCCCGGGCGTTGATGCACAGGTTGGCTAGGATCTGGTCGATCTGGGACGGATCGACCTTAACGGGCCACAGATTCGCACCTGGCAGCCACTTGAGACTGATATCCTCTCCGATAAGCCGTTCCAGCATCTTGAAGATGCCAATTATGGTCTCGTTCAGGTCCAGCACCTTGGGCTCGACGACCTGCTTGCGGGCAAAGGCCAGCAGTTGCCGCGTGAGGTCGGCAGAACGATTGGCTGCCTTGCGGATTTCGTTAAGGTCTGTATAGATTGGCTGCGTTGGGTCAGTCTGTTCGATGGCCATCGCCACATTCCCGAGAATCACCGTCAGCATGTTGTTGAAATCGTGCGCCACGCCGCCCGCCAGTCGGCCCACCGATTCCATTTTCTGAACTTGCTGGAGTTGAGCTTCTAGCATGGCTTTTTCCTTCTCGGCCCGCTTGCGCTCGGTGATGTCGGTGATGGTGCCGTACCATAGCGTACCGCCGTCGGGCAGGCGCTCCGGCTTGGCGTCGCACATGCGCCAGCGCAGGCCCTGGCGGGGGAGCACTACCCGGAACTCCCAATGGAGCAGCGCCAGTGTATGTGCCGAGTCATGAATCGCGGCGGCAGTACTTTCCAGATCTTCGGGATGCAGGCGCTTGAAAACGGGGGTAGCGTCCTCGCGCACTTCTTCAGGGGTCACCTCGTAGATGCCGTTCATCCCGGAGCTTGAGTACGGAAAACAGGAGCGCCCGTCCGGGTAGAGGCGGTACTGATAGATCACTCCTGGCACCAGATCCGTAAGCTTATTACGGAATTCTTCCTCTTTCTTGCGCTCGGTGACGTCCTGGAAGGCGCCCTGAACGCTGATGATCTTCCCCGATTCGTCACGAATCGGCTTCCCAATGGTCCGCACCCAAACCCGCTTGCCGCTGGCGGTGATGATTTCCAACTCCTCGTCATAGGGCGTACCGTCCCGGGCACAGGCGTCAAAGACCTCGGTGATCCTGTCTCGCCACTCCGGGGCATAGTAACCAAGGCCCTCAGCCAACTGCGGAGAATAGCCGGGTGGCATTTCATGGATGGCTGCGACTTCATCGGACCAGAGGACACGCCCTTCGGCCAGATTCGCGCTCCACCCGCCGAAGCGGGCAATGCCACCGGCAATCCGGAGCAGGGCAGAGTTCTCCCGCAACGTGGCTTCGCTGGCCCTCAGTGCAACCTCTGTTCGGTATTTCTCGGTGACGTCACTAAATACGAGTACCACACCGACGATTGTACCGGCGTCGTTGCGGATGGGTGCTGCGCTGTCGGCAATCTGGTATTCCCGGCCATCGCGCGCCAGCAATAGGGTATGGTTGGCGAGTCCAACCACTTGGCCGTGCGCCATCACCAATTGCACCGGATCTGCCACCGACTCGCGAGTGTCAGCGTTGACAATACGGAACACCTCGGCCAAGGGGCGTCCAAGTGCATCGGCGAGCACCCAGCCAGACAGGCGTTCGGCGGTTGGATTCATCCTGCTTATTCGTCCTGCCTCATCGGTGGCAATGACCGCATCGCCTATGGAGTGCAGCGTGATGGCGAGATTGTTCTGGCTTAGCTTCAATGCTTCTTCCCGTTGCGCCAGGGTTTCCAGCAGTCGGTTGAATCCACCGATGAGATCGCCGATCTCATCCTGATTGGTAATCGGCAAGGGCTGCGGCGATTGTTTTGCATCCGACAAGGAGGCCAGCGTCTTGACTGCGGCAAGCATCGGTGCAAGCTGACGCCTTAGCATCCACCAGGTCAGAACACCTGCCAGCAGGGTCAGGCAGATGGTGGCGAGCAGCATGCGCTGCAGGATGTCTTGAAGCGGCGCAAAGGCTTCTGCGGTGGGCAGTATGGCCGCCACGTTCCAACTAGCTACCGGAACGCCCTTGGCCGAGGCCAAGACCTCCACCCCCTGCGGATTGACGTAAACGGCTGAACCTTCGTAACCCTGAATGAAACGGTCAAGCGCCGGGATAGAGCCGGGGGCGGGAAGCGTTTCCATGATCCGCGCTTTGTCCGTGGCGGTGATGATCAGCCGGTACATGGGCGCGCTCAGCACATAGCCGCCGGTTTTGCCGTAGCGGCTCTCCGTAATATTCTCCAGGAAATTGGGCTTGCCCAAATCGGTCACGCCCATCAAGGCGCCGATCACGCTTCCTTTGGCATCGTGAATGGGCACAATCATGCCGAAAACAGGCGCATTGAGTATCTTGCCGATGTTCGGCTTTCCGATCGTCGATTTCCCCTCTTTGAGCGCAGCGACGATGTGATCTCTGTCCTTGTAATTGGCGCCAAGCCGACCCGCCGCGAGAGGAACATCGGCGATTACGGTGCTTTCGAGATTCATCGCGACGAGACCCCCGTTGAACATGCCGTAAAGGGTCTCGCGATCTTGCAGGAACGCCTGCAGGGCCGCTGCATTGTCGATCACGGGGGCGACTCGTGCAGCGACTTTTTCCAGCGCTCGCAAGCGCTCGTTCAGCTCGCGATTGGCATCAGTGGCGACAAAGGAAACCGTCGAGAATTGCTGTTCGCTCAGCATGCGCTCCATATCCGTGCGCAGTATCCGGCTGGCGTAGAACGCCAGCGACCAGATGCTGATCAGGAAAATGACAAGCGTGAACAGGGTCACCCGGGTTTTGAGCGACCAGCGCTGAAAGAAACCCAGAATCATGCGGATTTACTCTATTGGTATGCGAGAAAAAGACTCACTGCATACTTGACTGTGAAATAAAGATAGTAACCGAAGTATGCGCATGGATTTTGCGCAGATCAAGAGTAAGAGCAAGAGGTTGACCTATAAGAGAACGGTTCTCAGAGGTAGATTGCTGGATAGTGCGGTTCTCGGCAAACATGTCACATGGCCTGGCGTTGGCTGGAGCGAATCTCATCACCCCTATCGTATATACCGAAACTTTGCCACCGCGCAGCTTCACCCGTTCGCTGTCTGGGCGTTCCCGTACTCAGGCACCCGGGCTGGGCGATGTCGCGAGGCGCAGCTTCATCCCGGTGCGATACCCGGCTTCACGCAGGCCATCAGGCTTTTATCCCCTGAAACAACTTTTCCCGTCCGACCTTGATCAGGAATTGGCCGTCGTACATGAAGATGTCGGCGGTGGCGAAGGTGTCGCCGAAGGCTTCGGGAATGAAGGAGCCGGTGCCGATCACGTCGACCGGCGCGCGCGCGTGGCCGAACATCTTGCACTTGAACGGCGTGAAGCCGCTGGAGCCTACCACGCGCGCCGAGTTGAATCCGGCCGCGTCCAGGGTCTGGCGCATCTTGATCACGCTCGCCACCGACACGCCGGTGCCGAACAGGACCTTGCGCACGCGGTCTTTGACGATGTTGAGCGTGTCCGAGTCGTAGGC
>CAYNVY010000035.1:0-27440 GCA_964400745.1 uncultured Enterobacteriaceae bacterium
TACTTGGCGACGATCACGGCGAACTGCTTCTCGCCGATATGGCACGCCGCGAGCTGGGCACGCAGGTCGCCGAACAGCTGGACCGGCAGGCGGACGTTCTTCTCGATGAACGTCATGATGGTCTTGTTGATCTTGCCTGCCTCGTAGAGCTTCATCGGCGCGATGCGCAGGCCCTCGGCGTAGATCTCGGTCGAGTCGGAGGCGTTCGAGCCCGCCACCCGGCCGCCGACGTCGATGTGGTGGCAGACGGTGCAGGCGAAGGCCAGCCGTTCGCCTTCGTGGAACAGCGGCTTGATCACGAAGATGTCGGGCAGGTGCATGCCGCCATCGAACGGGTCGTTCATGATGAATACATCGCCCGGCGCCATGTCGCCTTCGAAGTGGCGCATGATCGATTCCATCGCCGTCGGCACGGAGCCGAGATGCCCCGGCCAGGTCAGGCCCTGCGCGACCAGATTGCCCTCGGCGTCGGCGAACCCGGTCGAGTAGTCCATGTTGTCCTTGAGCACGCCCGAGTAGGTGGTGCGAAACACCGTCAGCGCCATCTCGTCGGCAATCGAGAAAATCGCGTTCTTGAACAGCTCGAACGCAATCGGATCACGGGTATCGGACATCGCGGATGCTTCCTCTGAATGGAGTCCGGGAAGTTTATCACGAGCCAAAATTCGAACGGCGGCTTAGGTCGCCGGGCGTCGTATTAGGTGTCGTATCCGGTGTCGTATCCGGTTGACGCACCGACCCGCTACCCGTAGCATCGGCTCACCATGCAGATTCCCGGCAACGACGACGACCTCTACGCAAAACTGGGCGTGAAACGCAGAATCAACGCCGCGGGCACGCTGACGCGCTTAGGGGGCGCTCTGATGGCGCCCGAAGTGATCGCCGCGATGGCGGCGGCGGCGGGGGCCTCGGTCGATATCGGCGAGTTGCAGGCCGCTGCGAGCCGCTCCATCGCGCGCATCACCGGTGCCGAGGCGGGGTTCGTCACCACTGGCGCGGCGGCCGCCCTGACGCTGGCGGCGGCCGCGAGCATGACCCGCTGGGACATCGCCAAGATGGCGGCGCTGCCGCACGCCGACGGGTTCGCGCACGAAATCCTGCTGCCGCGTACGCATTACACCGGCTACGCGCATGCGCTGCGCGCCTCCGGGGCGCGGCTGGTCGATATCGGCCACAACGATCGGGGCACCGGTGCCGGCGTGCGCGGCATCGAACCGTGGGAGATCGAGGCGGCGATTACCCCAAACATTGCAGCGTTCGCTTTTTCCGCCAACCCGGCGAACATAGTCGATCTGCCGACCGTGGTGTCGGTGTGCAAGCCGCGCGGCATTCCGGTCATCGTCGATGCGGCCGCACAATTGCCGCCCAAATCTAACTTGCGCCGTTTGTTCGAACTGGGCGCCGATCTGGTCGCCTTCTCCGGCGGCAAGGCGATCGGCGGCCCGCAGGCCTCGGGCATTCTCGCCGGCCGCCGCGATCTCGTCGGCGCGGCGCTGGTGCAACAGCTCGATATGGATGTCGCGCCCGAAACCTGGACGCCTCCCGATTTGATCGACCGCGCGGCGCTGAAGGGTGTGCCGCATCATGGAGTGGGGCGCGGTTTCAAGGCGGGAAAGGAAGAGATTGCCGGTCTGCTCGCGGCGCTGGAGCGTTTCGCCAATGCCGACGATGCGGCCGCCAATGCGGCGCTGGAGGCGCGCCTTGCGCGCATTGCGGGAATGCTCGCCGACCTGCGCGGGGTCGGCATGCGATTGGTGTCGGCCGCAGAGGCGGGGCGTGTGCCGCAGTTGAGGCTGACGATCGACCCCGTCCTCGCGCGCGTGGACGCGCTCGGTTTGAGCCGGTCACTGCAAAGCGCCGACTTGCCGGTGCACCTGTCGGAGCGTTTTGCGCATCAGGGGATACTGATCATCGACCCGCAGGTGCTGCGGGTGGAGGATGAGCAGGCGTTGGTGGCGGCTTTGAAGCGGGCGCTGCCCGCCTGAGGTGACTGATCCGGATGCGGCGCATCCGGAGGCATGACCGCTAGGCGCCCGATTTACTGCGTTTGGTCAGGGCTTGCCCTATTTCTTCTCCGACCAGATCACGCCGCCCGAGGCCCAGTCGGATTTCTTCACGTCGCGCAGGATGATCTCCACTGCACCCGGCTCGCACTTGAGTACGCGGCAGGTCTCGCGCGTGATCGCCTCGACGAATTCGCGTTTGATTTCCTGCGTGCGGCCTTCGAACATCTCGACATGGATCATGGGCATGGTTTTCTCCGCGCAAAAAAGTGGAAGATAGCCTGTCGCTAGTTCAGGCGCAAGCATTGCAGCGGGGCCGCCGCGGGGGGCGAAATGCGGGTGGCGATAATTTCATTTGTGTTGCGCGCCATCCGGGGAGAGAATGGTTCCTACTGCCATTTTGCGACAGGAGGCCGTGATGAAGCAAACTCTGGGTCTGACCTTGGTTTCGCTGTTGCTGTGCGCCGCATTGGCCGGCCTCCCGGTCCAGGCGCAACCGGCGCAGCAGAAGCCCAAAGCCATCAGCGAAAAGCAGGCGGACGAATTGCTCGGCTCCGTGGTCAAGGTGAGGACGCGGGCGCTGCCGGACGCGCGCAGCAATGCGAGCCTGGGCGCACTGCGCGAAGGCAGCGGCGTGATCATCGACGACAGGGGCTATGTCCTCACCATCGGCTATCTGGTGATCGAGGCCGACACGATCGAAATCACCACCGCCGAGGGCAAGACCAGTCCGGCCACGCTCGCGGGCTATGATCACGCCACCGGTTTCGGTCTGCTGCGCCCGGTGCTGCCCTTGGGCGCAAAGCCGATCGATTTCGGGACTTCTGCCGAGCTCGCGCTGCGCGAACCGGTCATGGTCGCGCCCTACGGCGGGCGCGACTCGGTCAATCTGGCTTACGTGCTGTCCAAGCGCCAGTTTGCGGGCAGCTGGGAGTACCTGCTGGACAGTGCGATCTTTATTTCACCGCCCACGCTGGCCTGGGCCGGCTCGGCGCTGATCAGCCGCGAAGGAAAGCTGGTCGGCATCGGTTCTCTCCTGGTGCGCGATTCGGAGGAGGCGGGCGTTCCGCTGCCGGGGAACATGTTCGTGCCCATCGATCTCATCAAGCCGATACTGGCCGACTTGATCGAAAAAGGGCGCTCGGCCGGCCCGCCGCGACCTTGGCTGGGAATGGCCACGGAGGAACTGCAGGGACGTCTGATGGTAAGCCGGGTGTCGCCGGATGCACCGGCTGACCAAGCCGGAATCCGCCGCGGCGACATCATCGTCGGGGTGGGCGCGGAAGCGGTCGCCACCCACGCGGAGCTGTATCGCAAGGTCTGGTCGCTGGGCGCGGCCGGAACCGAGGTGCCGCTGAAAGTGCTGCAGGGCATCAACGTGCAGGAAATCCGGGTGCGCTCGATCGACAGGACGGAGTATTTTCGCGCCAAGCCTACGCTTTGAAGCCCGGAATGACGCGACCGCCCGCCGACCCTATTGGGTGCGGGCGTGCGCGGCCGGCTCGACGGTGCCGGTGGTCGAATCGCCGCTGACGTAGGTCAGTTTCGGCGGTGCAGAATCCGAAATCTGAGCCACGCGCGCCTTGTCCGGGCGCGGACCCTGCGCGATCCGCGCCACGTGTTCGGATGAAGCGCGCAAGTCCTTCGGCCAGCTGCTGTCGTCCAGGCGCGTCGCGACCGCGGCCAGTGCGTCGGCGGTATCCTGCGGATTGAACCCCACCCGCGCCATCACCGTGAGCGCTATGGCATCGGCCTCGGCCAATTGCCTGCCCCAATAGCTCGCGATCACGACCTTGGAGCCGAGAAAGGAGGCGGCGGTCGCGGTTGCGGTCAACGCGGCGGCGCTGCCGGTCGTCGCCGTGGCCGTCGTCGCGGTCGCGGCGGCGGCGCTGGAGGCCCCCGGAATAAACGCGAACGCGCGCACGATGCCGGTGACAGGCAGCAATACCTGGGCCAGCACGCCCACGATGATCTTGGTGGCCGTGTTCTCGTTGTGGTGGCTTGCGATGACATGGCCCATCTCGCGCGCGAGGACGAACGCGAGCGCCGGGTCCGACAGTTCGAGCGCGCGCGTTCCGCCGAAAATGACCACCGTCCCGGCCGCATTTGAAGTGGTGCCGGGCTCCGCCTTTTCGGCGATCACGAATTCGAAATGGCCGATGCGCTCGCGCAGGTCCGGATAAAGTTCGAAGGCCTTGCCCGAAAGCAGCTCGCCCAAGCGCGCGACGCGCAAGTCGAACTCCTTGCTGGCGTCGCATTCGGACTCGGCGCACTTGGTCTTCGCGTCGGCCGTGGTCACCAGCTGCAGTCGCATATTCACTTCGGAATATACGGTGCTGACCTGCTGCGGCACCGTGAGCTGGCTGCGGCCGTAGGGCGAGGTCGAGCACGCCTGCAGCGCTGCGCAGAGGATAACGGCAACCGAACGAATCAAGACGCGCATCGGCGTTAAGCTTACCCTGAATGCAAGGAAAAACGATTGCTCCTGGCGCAGACACAATTCGCGCAAGCCCTCGGCGGCGAACGCTCCAGGGGCGAACCAGTGGTAAGGATAGTACGCCAATTCGCGGCTCACAAGGTGAATCGGAACGCGCAAATTGGAAATCGCGTGCATTTTCAGTACCTTGGTTTCCGGATACGGCGTGTTCGCGGAAGGAAAGGGCCAGCCGTGCTAGGATTGCGGCCGGCATAGGCAAAACCAAAGACGAGAGGATGGGTTGATGGATCAGTTCATCGGCACCATGCCAGTGGCGGAGAAGCAGCGCTTCGATGTCGCTAGACTGGAGTCATATCTGTTTGCGCAGGTGGACGGCTTTTCGGGGAAGCTCGAAATCGAGCAGTTCAAGGGCGGACAGTCCAATCCTACGTATCGGCTGAGCGCCGGCGGCAAGCGCTACGTCATGCGCTCCAAACCGGCGCCGCAGGCGAAGCTGCTGCCTTCGGCCCACGCCGTGGAACGGGAATATCGCGTGATCAGCGCGCTCGCGGGCGCCGGCGTTCCGGTGCCCAGGACCTACGCCCTGTGCGAAGACGAGGACGTGATCGGGCGCGCCTTCTACATCATGGACTGTGTCGAGGGTCGCGTGATGTGGGACCAGACGCTGCCCGGCATGACGAACGACGGGCGCCGCGCGATCTACGAGGAAATGAATCGCGTGATCGCCGCCTTGCACAAGGTCGACTACCAGGCGATCGGGCTGGCCGATTACGGCAAGCCGGGCAACTATTTCGCGCGCCAGATCGGGCGCTGGAGCAAGCAATACCAGGCGTCCGAGACCGAAAAGATCGAGGCCATGGACAATCTGATCGCCTGGCTGCCGAACAATATTCCTGCCGGCGACGAAACCGCCATCGTGCACGGCGACTACCGCCTGGACAACCTGATATTTCACCCGACCGAGCCCAGGATTCTCGCCATCCTGGATTGGGAACTTTCCACGCTGGGGCATCCGCTGGCGGACTTTTCCTACCATTGCATGAGCTGGCACATTCCGCCCGGCCAGTTTCGCGGCATCGGCGGCATCGATCTGGTGTCCCTGGGTATACCGGTGGAATCGGAGTACGTCGCCGCCTATTGCAGGCGTACCGGGCGCGAGCGCATCGACAACTGGGACTTCTACCTCGCCTACAACATGTTCCGGATCGCCGGCATTCTGCAGGGCATCATGAAGCGCGCGGTGGACGGCACGGCCGCGAGCGCGCACGCGCTCGATGCCGGCAAGCGCGCGAAGCCGATGGCGGAACTGGGCTGGAAGTACGCGGAAAAAGTAATGGCAGCGGCAAGATAGCGCGGCAGCAATGGTCGCCGCACAATAGCGCGGCCAGGGCGCAAGAATTTCAATCGAGGACGAGGAAGGGAAAGACACCATGGATTTCGCATACACCGACAAGGTCAAGGCCATGCAGGCCAAGCTCATCGCGTTCATGGACGAGCACATCTATCCGAACGAGCATCGTTTTCACGCGGAGATCCGCGAGAACCGGCAGAAGGGCAATCCCTGGATTCCGACCGAGATCGTCGAGGAATTGAAGCCCAAGGCGCGCGCGGCCGGGCTGTGGAACCTGTTCCTGCCGCATTCCAAGCGTGCCCCCGAAGGTCTTTCCAACCTCGAATACGCGCCGCTGTGCGAGATCATGGGGCGGGTGAATTTCGCGGCGGAAGTCTTCAACTGCTCCGCGCCGGATACCGGCAACATGGAAACCATAGAGCGCTACGGCAGCGAGGAGCACAAGCGCCAGTGGCTGGAGCCGCTGCTGCGCGGTGAAATGCGTTCGGCCTTCCTCATGACCGAGCCCAACGTCGCCTCCAGCGACGCCACCAATATCGAGTGCCGCATCGAACGCCAGGGCGACGAATACGTCGTCAACGGCCGCAAGTGGTGGTCCTCCGGCGGCGGCGACCCGCGCTGCAAACTCTACATCGTCATGGGCAGGACCAACCCGGATGCGCCCCGGCACAGCCAGCAGTCGATGATTCTGGTGCCCGCCGACGCGCCCGGCGTCAAAGTGCTGCGCCCGCTTTCGGTGTTCGGCTACGACGACGCGCCGCACGGCCATATGGAAATCGAACTGAAGAACGTGCGCGTGCCGGCGTCGAACATCCTGCTGGGCGAGGGTCGCGGCTTCGAAATCGCGCAGGGGCGGCTGGGACCGGGCCGCATCCACCATTGCATGCGCCAGATCGGCGTGGCCGAGCGCGCGCTCGAACTCATGTGCAAGCGCTCCCTGTCGCGGGTGGCGTTCGGCCGTACCATCGCCGAGCAGGGCGTGACGCGCGAGCGCATCGCGCAGGCGCGCATCATGATCGACTCGGCGCGCTGGCTGGTGCTCAACGCCGCCTACATGATGGACACCGTGGGCAACAAGGTGGCCAAGGCCGAGATCGCGATGATCAAGGTGCTCGCGCCCAACATGACGCTGCAGGTGATCGACTGGGCGATGCAGGCGCACGGCGGCGCCGGAGTCTCCGACGACTTCCCGCTGGCGATGATGTACGCGCATTCGCGCACCCTGCGCTTTGCCGACGGCCCGGACGAGGTGCATCGCAACGCGATCGCCAAGCTGGAGTTGGCGAAGCACATGAGCGTGCCCAAGACGGCCAAGACCGCCGGATAGCAGATTGGCCCTGGCGCCCGGCGCGGCGGTCCCGCGGCGGGCGACGGTGCAGTGAAGCGCGAGGGGAGAAATCCCCTCGTTTCAATTCGGAGCGAAGGAGGAGAGATGATGTTGAAGCTGGGCGGATTCGCAGTCAGCAATTATTACAACAAGGTCAAGGTGGCGCTGCTGGAGAAGGGCATCGCGTTCGAGGAGGCGTTCTGCATGACCTCGCAGGAGGAGGAATACCGCAAGCGCTCACCCATGGGCAAGGTGCCCTACCTCGAAGTCGACGGCGAGTTCTTGTGTGAATCGCAGGTGATCTGCGAATACCTCGAAGACCAGTATCCGCAGACACCGCTCTACCCGAAAGACGCGCTGGCGCGCGCCCGGGTGCGCGAACTCATCACCATCATGGAATTGAGCATGGAACTGGTGGCGCGCCGCCTGTATGCGCAGGCCTTCTTCGGTGGCACGGTTTCGGACGAGACCAAACAGCAGGTGGAGAAGGAGCTGGCGAAGGGCGTGCGCGCCTTCAAGCAGCTCGCGCAATTCTCGCCCTTCGCCGCCGGCGCGAGTCTCAGCTACGCTGACTGCGCCGCCGGCGTGCACCTGCCGTTGGTGTCGCTCTCGTCCAAGATCGTCTACGGCCGGGACGTGTTCGAGGACTATGCCCCTGTGCGGCCGTACCTGAAAATGCTCAACGAGCGCCCGGCGTTCCGAAAGATGAACGACGAGCGCAAAGCCGCCACCGAGGCAATGGCCGCGGCGAAAGCGAAGAAAGGCTAAGAGCTTATTTCCAAACGAGGGGATATCTCCCCTCGTGCTCCCCCGTATCAGGGGCCATTTCGGTAGTTCTGAAATGGCCTCTAAGTACCCCGGCGCACGCCGAATCCGGTGGCGCCCGGCATGCCGCGCTTGCCAGCGCGTTCCGGCCGGGAGCGCGCGGGGCGTTTCTTCCTCTTCGCCGTACGGGACTTGAAAACCCGCGGCACCGTCCTCACTCTGCGATTTGCAGGCCGGTCCCGTACGCGGTACCGCTGTCGCCGCCGCGGTCCTTCCCGCGGGCGCGGATGCGCTGCCCGGCAGCGCGGCAATAGGTCTAAATGGAGGAACTCATGCATGCGAGGACTGCTTCCGCGGATTGCGCGGACGCAGGCGCGGCTCCCATGTCGCGCTGGAAGGCGTCCGCAATCCATCTTTCAATCAGCGCCGCGATCGCCGGCGCGCTGCTGGCCCTGATGCTGCTGGTGTGGTATCCGTGGCCGCTGTTCCAGGCCAGCGGCGGCGGTGCGCTTACGCTAATTTTGGTCGGCGTCGACATCGTGCTCGGGCCACTGGTCACCTTGATCATTTTCAAAGCCGGCAAGAAAGGCCTCAAGTTCGATCTGACGCTAATCGGGCTGGTGCAATTGTCCGCTCTCGCCTACGGGGTGCATGTCGTCTATCTCGCGCGGCCGGCTTACCTCGTGTACAACGTCGACCGCTTCGATCTGGTGGCGGCGGCGCAACTCGACCCCCAGGACCTGGAGCGGGTGCGGCGCGCGGAATTCAAGCGTCCGCCGGTGGATGGCCCGCAGTACGTCGCCGCCGTCCTGCCGGCAGATCCGGAGGAAAAGCTGAAACTGATCGACTCTGCCCGCCAGGGCAAGGACCTGCATCTGTTTCCGCAGTACTACGCTGCGTACGAACAGGAAGTTCAGAACGCGCTCAAGCGCGCCAAGTCACTGGATGCGGTGCTGGGGCGTGATTCCTCCGGAGAGGTGGCGCGCTATCTCGAGTCGACCGGGCGGTCGAAGGATTCGGTGAAGTTTCTGCCCCTGCGCGCGCGCAGCAGCGACGGTATCGTGCTGCTCGATGCCGCATCGGGCAAGCCGCTCAGGATCGTGCTGATCGATCCCTGGTGAGCGCGCCGGTCGCGCGCCGCAAGGCGAGAGCTTAAGGTGCGCGCCGATTCAACCCATCGGGTTGGTCGGATTGCGCTCCTGCAGGATGTCCTCCATGCGCCACTGGATGGAGGGTTTGATCTTGGGGTGGGTGAGGATGTAAAAGCGCTCGTCGCGCACCGCCTCGTACACTTTTTGCGCCACGTCCGCGGCGGTGAGCTTTCCGGACTGCACCGCTTTTTTCAGGCTGGCGTCCAGCGCCAGGTCGGCCGCGGTCTTTTGCCGGGGCTGGTTCAGCTCCGCCGGACGGTTGCGGCCGGAATCGGCGATGCCCGTAGGCACGTAGGCGGGGCACAGCACCGAGCACTTGATCTTGTCGGTCTTTTGCGCCAGGTCGTGGTGCAGGCATTCGGTGAGCGTCACCACGGCGTGTTTGGAGACGCAATAGATGCCCATGCCGGGCGGGGAGATCAGGCCCGCGACCGACGCGGTGTTGACGATATGGCCTTCGCTTCCCTGCGCAAGCATGATCGGCGTGAACACGCGCACGCCGTGGATCACGCCCCACATGTTGACTCCCAGCACCCACTCCCAGTCGGCCACGGTGTTGTCCCAGACGTTGCCGCCTTCGGCTACGCCGGCGTTGTTGGCGAGTAGGTGCACGCCGCCGAACGCATCCAGCGTCCTTCGCGCCAGCGCCTCCACGTCGGCCGCCTTGGAGACATCGGTGCGCACGCCGATGACCCTGGCCCCGGCGGCTGTCATTTCGGCTTCGGTCTTGGCGAGCGCATTGGGTTCGACGTCGGCGAGCACGATGCTCATGCCTTCGGCCGCAAAGCGTTCGGCCATGGCGCGCCCGAGGCCGCTTGCGCCGCCGGTGATGACCGCTACCCTGTCTTTGAAGTCTTTCATGCTTGAACGCTCCAGCGTGAGATCGAAAGCAGCATCATACTTAATTGCCGCTACCGCAGGCAGGCGGAGCTGGGGACTGTAAAGCGACGAGGGAATATCTCCCCTATATGAGCCTTAACGAAGGGACTCTTGTTACGCCTTAGCATTTCGCCGGCAGGGGCGGCACTTTGCGCGGCCGGCGGTCCTTGTCCGTTGCGACATAGGTGAGCGTCGCCTCGGTTACCTTGACCACCTCGATTTCCTCGGGATTGCGCTGTGCGTAGACCTCGACATTGATGGTGATCGAGGTGTTGCCCACGCGCACGATCTCGGCGTAGAAGGAAAGCAGGTCGCCGATCTGCACCGGCTGCTTGAACTGGAACGAATTGACCGCGACGGTCGCCACGCGGCCGCGCGCATGGCGCGCGGCGAGCACGCCGCCGGCGATGTCGACCTGCGCCATGATCCAGCCGCCGAAAATGTCGCCGTGATGATTCGCGTCGGCGGGCATGGGCAGGACCCGCAGCACCGGTTCCTTGTCCTCGGGGAGTTTTACGGGTTCGGTCATGGACCTAATGTTACGCCGATTGCGCTTCCGGAACTGCGCCGGCGTGCGCTTCGGCCCACGATGCGGCACGCCGCCACCGCCTCGGCTTCGGGTAAGCGTGTAGCGCCGTCCCCACAGCACGGCAATCTCTGCCAATCAAGATCGTTTCATGGAAAGTCAATACAGGCGCGGATCTCCAGGCAAAATGCTCTGAAGAACGGCGTGGATACTGGATCTGAGGTGTTTCCGGACCGGTTCAACAATGCCCTCACGCCGGAAATAATACCGCAAAGCAAACATTTCACGTTGCATTTGCGGTATTATTGCCCTGTGCAGATCATACCTCGCCAAATCGAAGCCATCGTTCACGACCGCCTGGCCAACGCATCCGCCGTGGTTCTGCTGGGTCCCCGCCAGGTGGGCAAGACCACGCTGGCGCGGCGTATCGCCGCCGACTGGCCGGGCAACACGCTTTACCTCGATCTTGAGCGTCCCGCCGACCGCCGCAAGTTGGACGACCCCGATGCCTACCTGCGCGAGCAAGGCGGCAAGCTTGTAGTCATCGATGAAATCCAGCGTGCGCCAAACCTGTTTGAAATTCTGCGCGGCATCATCGACGAGCGCCGCGCGGCGGGCGAGCGCTACGGTCATTTTCTGCTGCTTGGTTCGGCGGCTATCGAACTGATGTCCCAGGCATCCGAGACTCTGGCCGGACGTGTCGCCTATCTTGACATCACCCCCCTGACTATGGCCGAAACCTTGCGAGCGGGTATCGACGAATCTGCGCTCTGGCTGCGAGGTGGCTTTCCGGAAAGCCTGCTGGCCGCAAGTGATGCGGCGAGTCTCGACTGGCGGCGGGATTTCATCCGATCCTACCTTGAACGCGACGTGCCGATGTTTGCCCCGCGTCTGCCGGCCGAAACACTGTCAAGGCTCTGGACCATGCTTGCACACCAACAGGGGGCTCAACTCAATCAGGCGCGACTTGCTGCCAGTCTTGGTGTCTCCGCCCCGGCCGTCGGCCGCTATGTCGATCTGCTGGTAGACCTGAAGCTCGTGCGCCGGCTGTCACCCTGGAGCGGCAATCTGGGCAAGCGACTCACCAAGTCCCCCAAGCTGTATATCCGCGACAGCGGCCTGGTGCATGCCCTGCTGGAACTGGAGCGCCGCGACGATGTCATCGGCCATCCCGTCGTCGGCGCAAGCTTTGAGGGCATGGTGATCGAAAATCTCCTCGATGCCGTCGGCGGACGTCGCACTGCCAGCTACTTTCGCACCACTGACGGCGCTGAAATCGATCTGGTGCTCGAACGCGGCGGGAAGCCGGAAATCGCCATCGAGATCAAACGTTCCTCCGCACCCAGACCGGATCGGGGGTTTTCCGTCGCCTGCGACGATCTTCACATCGGCGAGCGCTATCTCGTCTATCCAGGGCGCGAGCGCTTCCCGCTGCGTCACGGCGCGCAAGCCATCGGGCTTGCCGAGCTGATGGCTTACTTGCGCGGGTAGCGTGCCCATTTCGTCGAGAGGCAAGTGACCGGGCGCTTGTGCCGCGAAGTGTTCAAGATCGACCTGCTGAAATAAGGATCGCCTGCGCGTCCAGTACCAGCTGCGCGTAGTCCGCGCGTTCCGCTCCGGACTCGCCGGGGGCGATATCGAGGCCGCGCCGGGCGGACCGGCCGAGGTTTTCGAACCAGGCGGGAGCGGCCTGTTAGAATTGGCATTCCACATTGGCAGCGCCTCGTTCGACGCTGCCCGAACCCGCAGCCGGATCCAATTCGATTCACTTCTCCATCCAGACATGGCACATGGAAGCCGCTCCGCCGCTTTGCCCGTAGACGCAGGCGCGCCTGCCCCGGGCCCCCGCCGCAACGAGTGGCGTGCGGCGGGCATGCTGTTGCCCTACCTGTGGGAATACAAGTGGCGGGTGCTGATCGCGCTCGCGTTTCTCGCCTCGGCCAAGCTCGCCAACGTGGGCGTGCCGCTGGTATTGAAGGACGTGGTCGATACGCTCTCCCCCGCGCAGCAGCCCCTGGTGCTGCCTCTGGCGCTGCTCCTCGCTTACGGCCTGCTGCGGCTGTCCACGGTCTTGTTCGCCGAACTGCGCGACGTGGTGTTCGTGCGCGTGACCCAGCGCGCGATCCGGCGCATCGCGCTCACCGTGTTCCGCCATCTGCACAGTCTGAGCCTGCGCTTTCATCTGGAGCGCCAGACCGGCGGCATGACGCGCGACATCGAACGCGGCACGCGCGGGATTTCGACGCTGCTCAACTTCATGCTGTTTTCCATCATCCCGGTGATCCTCGAATTCGGTCTGGTGGCGGCGGTGCTGCTGACCAAATTCGACTGGCGCTTCGCCGCCGTGACTTTTGCCGCGGTGGCGATCTATATTTTTTTCACCGTCAGCATCACCGAGTGGCGCATGGAAATCCGGCGCCAGGCGAACGACCTGGATTCCAGGGCGAACACCCGCGCGGTCGACAGCCTGCTCAATTACGAGACAGTGAAGTATTTCAACAACGAGGAGTACGAGGCCGGGCGCTACGACGAGAACCTGCAGAAGTACGAATCGGCTGCGGTAAAGAACGAAGTCTCGCTCGGACTGCTCAACGTCGGCCAGAGCTGCGTCATCGCCATCGCCGTGACGCTGCTCATGATCCTCGCCGCGGAGGGCGTGGTCGCCGGGACGCTGACGCTGGGTGACCTGGTGCTGATCAACGGTCTCCTGATCCAGCTCTATATTCCGCTTAATTTTCTCGGCATGGTCTACCGCGAAATCAAGCAGGCGCTGATCGACACCGACCGGATGTTCCGCCTGCTGGAGCAAAACCGCGAGATCCAGGACAGCCCGGGCGCGGTGACCCTCGCTGCCGGCAGCGCCTCCATACGCTTCGAGAGCGTCGATTTTTCCTACGACCCGAAGCGCCAGATTTTGTTCGACGTGTCGTTCGATGTTCCGGCAGGCAGCAAGATCGCGGTGGTCGGGCATTCGGGTTCGGGCAAGTCGACTCTGGCGCGGCTGCTGTACCGCTTCTACGATATCGGCCGCGGCGCGATCCTCGTCAACGGCAGCGACATCCGTGCCGTGCGGCAGGCGAGCCTGCGCGGGGCAATCGGCATCGTGCCGCAGGATACGGTGCTGTTCAACGACAGCATCTATTACAACATCCGCTACGGCAGGCCGGACGCCGCGCACGAGGAGGTGATAGCGGCGGCGAGGGCGGCGCATATTCACGATTTCATCGAAAGCCTGCCGGAAGGTTACGAGGCGCGCGTAGGCGAGCGCGGCCTGAAGTTGTCCGGCGGCGAGAAGCAGCGCGTGGCCATCGCGCGCGCCATCCTGAAGAATCCCTCGATACTGATTTTCGACGAAGCCACTTCCGCGCTCGACTCGGAAACCGAGAAGTCGATTCAGTCGGAGTTGACGCGCATCGCGCAAGGGCGCACCACGCTGGTGATCGCGCATCGCCTGTCCACGATCATGGATGCAGATCAGATACTGGTGATGGAGGGCGGCCGCATCATCGAGCGCGGCAGTCACCGTGAACTGCTGGAACGCAGCGGCGCGTATGCGCAGATGTGGGCCCTGCAGCAGCAGGAGGAGTCGCAGCAGGCGCGCACACGGGCAATCGCCTGAACAGAGGTGCAATTCGGCCGCTATTCAATCTATGCTTTAGATAGTTGCGCTATCCTGTTATTTTTGCTTGCCAAACAGGGGTTTGATCGCTAGACTTCGTCAACCTCCAATATCGCCCTCCGGGAGCAAAATGCGGTCATCCCTACGCCCCATATTGATCAGTGCCAGCTTGAGTCTGGGCCTTGCGTTTGCCGTGTGCACCGCAGATGCGGTGGCCCGCACCGGGGCGAATCGCCCTGCGAGCGCAGGGCAGAAGCTCGCGCTGCGCTCGGCCGCCGCCATCATCCAGGATCAGGAAACCGGCGAAATTCTGTACGGCAAGAATGCGAGCACGGTCACACCGATCGCCTCGATCACCAAACTGATGACGGCGATGGTAGTGCTGGACGCCGGCCCGGATCTGAACGAAACCATCACCATTTCGAGCGAGGACATGGACGCGCTCAAGGGCACGCACTCGCGCCTGAAGCCCGGCGCCAGCCTGACCCGCGACGAATTGCTGCGCATCGCCCTGATGGCCTCGGAGAATCGCGCCGCCGCGGCCCTGGGACGGACCTACCCCGGCGGCTTCGACGCATTCAAGCGCGCGATGAACCACAAGGCGCAGATGCTGGGCATGAACGGCTCGCGTTTTGACGACGCGACCGGACTCTCCAGCGCCAATGTGTCCAGCGCCGAGGATCTGGTGAAGCTGGTGCGCGCCGCGCATCAGTACGAACTGATCCGCAGCTACACCACGCTGACCGGACACGAGGTCCATGTCGCCGGCAGGCCGCTCGCCTACCGCAATACCAACCGGCTGGTGGCGAACGACAGCTGGAATATCGGCCTCTCGAAGACCGGTTTCACCAACGACGCCGGCCGCTGCCTGGTGCTGCAGGCCAGGCTCGCGGAGCGCAAGGTGATCATCGTTCTGCTGGATTCCTGGGGCAAGCTCTCGCGTATCGGCGACGCCAACCGCGTCCGCGCCTGGATCGAGGCGAGCGCGCGCTCGCAGACCGGCGGCGTGCAAAAGTCCGCGCAGAAGAGCCGCAAGCCCGCACCGGCCTGACGCCGGGCGCGGATCCGGTCACCCGCTGTCGAGCAAGCGATGGCATTGCCGCAGCAGCGGTCCGCGCAAGGCGTGGTGCGCTTCTACAATTTCCTGCCTCGGCAAGACTCTTTCCTGGACCAGGTGCTGCGCGGCCTGGCGCAGCCGCAGAAGTCGCTTCCTTCACGCTACCTGCACGACACGGCAAGGGTTGCCTCCGCCGACTTATTCTGCGTGCAAGGCATGATCGCCGCCTAGCCGGGTGAATTACAATGGCTATCCCTGTCAAAGCGCCGCGGCGCCGAAGCTCTACTTTTCACCGGAGGCCGGCTTGCGCCCCGGTCAATACAAAGGCAAATCATGCAACCAGGCACCACCTATAGTCTAGAGGTCAATCCCAAGATTCCGCAGCGGCTGATCCGGTTGGAGGAATTGGCCAACAATCTGTGGTACAGCTGGGACATCATGCCGACGCGGGCCCTGTTCTCGCGCCTGGATCCGGGCCTGTGGAACATCGTCGGGCACAGCCCGAAAGCCCTGCTCAAGCGCATCGACGAGCGTCGCCTGCTCGACGCGGCCGAGGACAAGGTGTTCCTCAACAACTACAACCGCGTGCTGTCCGCCTACGACAGTTATCACGGGGAGCCGACGGCCCGCGATGCCGCAGAACAGCCGCTCGCGGCCTCGGACCTGGTCGCCTATTTCTGCTTCGAATTCGGATTCCACGAAAGCCTGCCCATCTATTCCGGCGGGCTGGGCATACTCGCCGGTGATCATTGCAAGGCGGCGAGCGACCTGCGCCTGCCGTTCATCGGGGTCGGCCTGCTCTATCGCCAAGGCTATTTCTTCCAGACCATAGACAGCCACGGCAACCAGAGAGCCGAGTACGTCGATTCCGATTTCGAAGATCTGCCGGTTTCGCCGGTGCCGCGTGAAGACGGGTCGGACCTGAAGATTTCGGTCGAACTGGCGGGGCGGCGGGTGCTGGCGAAGGTGTGGCAGGTGAAAGTGGGTTGCGTGACACTGTGCCTGCTCGACACCGACCTGGAGGAAAACACTCCGCACGACCGCAACATCGCGCACCAGCTCTACGGCGGGAACCCTACCACCCGCATCGAGCAGGAGATCGTGCTCGGAGTGGGCGGCGCGCGCGCGCTCGCCGCGCTCGGCCTCGCGCCTACGGTCTGGCACATCAACGAGGGACATGCGGCCTTCCTGATCCTGGAGCGCTTGCGCAACCTGATGCAGCGCGGCCTGGATTTCGCCAGCGCGCTGGAGGCGGTCGCGGTCAACACGGTGTTTACCACGCACACCCCGGTGCCCGCCGGGCACGACTATTTCTCGACGCAAATGCTGCTGAATTATTTCCAGGACTGGTGCAGCGAACTGCACGTCCCCGGCGATCAACTGCTGGCGCTGGGCCTGGGGCCGGGTGCGACCGAATTCAACATGACCACGCTCGCGGTGCGCGGCTCGCGTTTTCATAACGGCGTATCCAGGATTCACGGCGGCGTGTCCTCGCAGATACTCGGAAACCTCTGGCCGCAAATCCCGCCCGCGGAAAATCCGATCACCTCGATCACCAACGGCGTGCACGTGCCCACTTTCCTGTCGCCGGAATGGGCCGACGTGTTCGATCACTTTCTGGGCTACGGCTGGAGCCAGCGGCTGGGAGACCAGGAATGCTGGGATCTGATCAGCGCCGTGCCGGACCATGTGTTCTGGAGCACGCGGCAGCACCTGAAATCGCAATTGCTGCACCTGGTACGCTATCGCCTGGGCGTGCAGAACGCGCGCAATCAGGGCAGCGAGGCGCACCTGGACCGGGTGCTCAGATTGACCGATCCGGACAGCCCGAACGTGCTCATCATTGGTTTCGGGCGCAGGTTCGCCACCTACAAACGGGCGGCGCTGTTGTTCGAAAACCTCGAGTGGCTGCGCCAGCTGCTCTCGGATCCGCAGCGCCCGGTGCTGTTCTTGTTCGCCGGCAAGGCGCATCCGGCCGACGTCCCGGGCCAGGATCTGATCCGCAGGGTGGTGCAGGTGGCGCAAATGCCGGAGTTCGAAGGCAAGATACTGTTCGTGGAAGGCTACGATCTGCGCCTTGCGCGGCGCATGGTGTCCGGTGTCGACGTCTGGCTGAACAACCCGGTCTATCCGCTCGAAGCCTCAGGCACCTCGGGCATGAAGGCCGCGATCAACGGCGTGGTCAATCTGTCGGTGCTCGACGGCTGGTGGGGCGAAGGCTACGACGGCAGCAACGGCTGGGCGATCAAACCCGCCGCGACCGGGCTGGACGATGCCAGCCGCAATCGCGAGGAAGCGCGCACGCTGTACGAGATTCTGCAGGACCAGGTGATCCCGCTTTACTACAAGCGCACCAGCGTGGGCTACTCGCCGGACTGGATCAAGCTGGCGAAGCGCTCCATCTCCAGCCTGCTGCCGCGATTCAATTCGAATCGCATGGTGGCGGAGTATGTGGCGAAGACTTACCTGCCGGCGGCGAAACAAGGGCGGCTCTACGCTGAAAACGATTTCGAAGTCGCGCGCGCAGTCGCGGCCTGGAAGGCGCGGGTGCGGCAGGCATGGTCGGGCGTGACGCTGCAGCGGCTGAATACGCCGAAGAAACGCATCAAGTTCGGCGAGACGGTGCATCTCAAAGCGGCGGTCAGGCTGAATGGACTGAATCCCGACGACATCGTGGTCGAATTGCTGGTCAGCCGGGCCAAAGAGTTCGGCGCCGGCGAACCGATGCACCACCGGTTCCTGCCGCAGGGAGCGGATGCGGCGGGCGAGCATCTGTTCGAGCTGGAACTAACGCCGGAATTGTGCGGCAGGCTCGATTACCGCATCCGTGCCTATCCGGGGCACGCGCGTCTGACGCATCCTTTCGAGCTCGGGCTGATGCTCTGGGCCTGAGCGGATGCGATGGCGCGCCGCAGCGGCGAACCTAAGAGCGAACCCCAGGGCGAACCCAAGGGGCGAACGCAAAGGTGAACCCCAGGGCGACGATGAGCGCGCACCCCGCTGAGCCTTGCCTATTGCCGCGCCAGCTGCGCGTAAATGGCGCAATAGCGGCGCGCACTCGCTTTCCAACCGAAGTCCCGCGCCATGCCGTTGCGCTGCAATCGGACCCAGACTGTCTTGTCCTGCCAGGCGCCGGCGGCGCGCTGCAAGGCGCCGAGCAAAGCGCGCGCGCTGGGCTCTTGAAAGACGAAGCCGCTGGCGCTGCCGTCGGCGAGGGTCGCCGGGCTGCAGTCGACGACGGTATCGGCGAGGCCGCCGGTCGCGCGCACGATAGGCGGCGTGCCGTAGCGCTGGCTGTACATCTGATTCATGCCGCAGGGCTCGAAGCGCGAGGGCATGACAAAAGCGTCGGCGCCGGCTTCGAGCAGGTGGGCCAGCGGTTCGTCGAATCTGAAGGTGGCGCTGACCTGCTGCGGGTGCTCGTGCGCCAGCGTGCGAAATCCCTGCTCCAGAAGCGGCTCGCCGCTGCCGAGTATGGCGAGTTGCGCCGGCAGCGCCAGCACCCCGGCTGCGATTTCAAGCAGCCAGTCGAGGCCTTTTTGTTCGGCCAGGCGGCTTACCACGGCGAACAGGGGCACGGAGGGCGAGCTTGCGAGACCAAGCCGCTGTTGCAGCGCGCGCTTGTTGGCGCCTTTGGCTTCGAGCGTGCCGGCATCGTAGCGGCAATCGATCAACGCGTCGGTGGCGGGATTCCAGAGCACGTCATCGATGCCGTTCACGATGCCGTAGAGGCGCTCGCGCCGCGCGGCGAGCAATCCCTGGAGGCCGAAACCGAGCGGGTCGCGCTGGATCTCGCGCGCATAGGTCGGGCTTACGGTGGAAATCGCGTCCGCGCACTGCAGGCCGGCCTTGAGAAACGAGAGTTTGCCGTAGTATTCGACCCCGTCCGGCGTGAAGCACTCGGGCGGAAGGCCGAGCGCGGCGACCGTATGCGCGTCGAAGATGCCCTGGTAGGCGAGGTTGTGTATGGCCTGCAGCGTCGCGGCGCGCGCGCCCGTCGCATAGCGCAGATAAACCGGTACCAGGCCCGTTTGCCAGTCGTTGCAGTGAACCACGCCAGGCTGCCATTGGAGCGGACTCGCAGCGCTGCCGAGCAGCGCCGCCACGCGCGACAGCAGGCCGAAGCGCAGCGCGTTGTCGCTCCAATCGGTGCCGGCTTCGTTTTGATACGGTCCGCCGTCGCGATCGTACAACTGCGGGCAATCGAGCGCGTACAGCGGCACTTTCGACGGGGTCGCGCTCTGCAGCAGGCGCGACTCGGGCAAATCCGCGCTTGCGGGAAAGCGGGCGATCTCGCGGCCGACGGGCAATTGCGCCAGCACCGCCCGGTAGGCCGGCATCAGGATGCGCGCATCGGCGCCGAGCGCGTTCAGCGCCGCTGGCAGCGCCGCGCTGACGTCGCCCAGTCCGCCGGTCTTCACCAGCGGTGCGCACTCGGAGGTCGCGAACAGGATGCGCAGGCGGCTGAAATCAACCCTGGTGTCGGAAGCGAGGTCGGTCATGGATATGAGGCGGAACGTCGAATGAAAATGAATCTGCGCAGGGCGGTGGCTATGGTATCAGGGCTTGGGATCGCGCAGCCAGTTTTTGCGCCCGGAGGACGGCCATGATCCTCGCCGGCGATATAGGCGGCACCAAGGCGATGCTGCTGCTTGCGCACGCGCAAGCGGGCCGGGTGGAGCCGGTGTTCGAGCGGCGCTACACGGTTGCGCCGTTTGCGGACTTTTCCGCCATGCTCGCGCGCTTCCTGGACGAATACCGGCAGCAGAGCGCGCGCCGGGCGCGCCTGTCCTGCGCCTGCTTCGGTGCGGCGGGACCGGTGTCGGGCGGGCGCATTCAGATGACCAATCTGCCCTGGTGCCTGGACGGCGAGGCCATCGCCGGCGAATTCCGCATCCGGCGCGTGCATCTGGTGAACGATTTCGAGGCGGCGGCAAGCGGCATCGAGGCGCTGGCGCCGGGCGACAGCACGGTGCTGCAGGAGGGCGAGCCTCTGGCGGGGGCGGCGCGCGTGGTCATCGGCGCCGGCACGGGACTGGGCGTGGCCTATGCGCTGCCCGAGCGCAATGGATACAGGGTGATCGCAGGAGAGGGCGGGCATGCGAGTTTCGCGCCGACGGACGAGGAGCAGATGCGGCTGTGGACCGCGCTCAAGCAGGTGCACGGCCGCGTCAGCGTCGAGCACGTCGTCTCGGGACCCGGCCTGGAGCGCATTTACGCGCATCTGCAAGCGATTGCCCTGCCGGGAGCGGAGCGGCACGAGGCGGGCGTGCGCGCCGACAATGCCGCGGCAATCAGCCGGCTTGCGCTGGAGCACGGTGATGCGCTCGCCTGCCGCGCGCTCGATCTGTTCATCGCCTGTTATGGCGCGGTTGCCGGCGATCACGCGCTGACGGTGAGCGCGCGCGGCGGCGTCTTCGTAGCCGGGGGCATTGCGGCGAAACTGCTGGGACGGTTTCTTGCCGGCGGTTTCATGGCGGCTTTCAACGCCAAGGGTGGGCATGCGCAGCTGAACCTCGAAGTGCCGGTGCGGGTCGTCACCACCGAACGGCTGGGCTTGCTTGGCGCGGCGCTGATCGCTTCCCGCCGCTAAGCGCCGCTGCTTGACAATTGTCAAGCAGCGGCGCTTAGCGGCGACTATTCTGCAAGTAGGTTCTGAAAAACCCCGGGTGATGCTTTCTCGGCCGAGGTTTTTCAATGTGATGGGGGGATTGGGAAAGGGGGCCGTAGGCCCCTTTTTCAGAGTTTCCCTAGTCGTGCAGCCAATCGTATGAAAGGAGGCCGATCATGCCCGCCGTCCAGACGCGTTCGAAAAAGAGCGAAGTGATATCAAAGGCAGCAAAGGCGGCGCGCACTGGCGCCGCGCCCGCGGCGAAACCGAAGAAACGCAAAGCCGAAGCGCCTCCCGGTCCGGGCGCTGCCATCGGCGAGCACGAGCGCGAGATGATGATCGCCCGGGCGGCGTATTTCCGCGCCGAGAGGCGCGGCTTTGCCCCGGGGAATGAACTGCAGGACTGGATCGAGGCCGAAGCGGAGGTGCTGCAGCTGGTCGGCGGTGCCTGAACTTCAGGCGCCCGCGGAGGGGGCGAGGATGATCGCCCCCAGCGGGGGTATGCTCACGCTGGCCGAGTAAGGCCGGTTCATCCAGGCGCGCGCCTCCCCCCGGGTCCGGCTGCAGTTGCCGACATCGCTGCCACCGTAAAAATGCGAGTCGCTATTGAAAATCTCGTCGTAGTCTCCCGGCCACGGCAGTCCGATGCGGTAGTTGGCGCGCGGCACCGGCGTGAAGTTGAGGATGACGACGAGTCCCGCGCCGTTCCTGGCGCGCCGCTCGAAACAGAGTATCGATTGCTCGGCGTCATGGCAATCGACCCAGGCGAAGCCTTCGGCCGCATGGTCGAGTTCGTGCAATGCCGGGTTGTCGCGGTACATACGGTTCAGGTCGCGCGCAAGGCGCGCGATTCCGGCATGCGCCTCGTTCGCGAGCAGCACCCAGTCGAGTTCGGACTGCGCCGCCCATTCGCGCCCCTGGCCGAATTCGCTGCCCATGAAATTGAGCTTCTTGCCCGGCGAAGTCATCTGGTAGGTGAGCAGCAGCCGCAGATTGGCAAAGCGCTGCCAGGCGTCGCCCGGCATTTTTCCGAGCAAGGAGCCCTTGCCGTGGACCACCTCGTCGTGCGACAGCGGCAGGACGAAGTTTTCGGTGTAGGCATACAGCTGGCCGAAAGTGAGCTGGTCGTGGTGAAAGCGCCGGTGCACCGGATCGTGCGCCAGATAGTCGAGCGTGTCGTGCATCCAGCCCATATTCCATTTCAGCGTGAAACCGAGGCCGCCGAGGTAGACCGGCCGCGACACCATCGGCCACGAGGTCGATTCTTCCGCGATGCTGAGCGTGCCGGGGAATTGGGCGTGGAGCATGATGTTGAGTTCGCGCAGAAACTCGACCGCTTCCAGGTTCTCGTTGCCGCCGTAGCGGTTGGGCAGCCATTCGCCGTCCTTGCGCGCGTAGTCGAGATAGAGCATGGAGGCGACCGCATCCACGCGCAGCCCGTCGAAATGGAATTGCGACAGCCAGTAGTGCGCGCTCGAGAGCAGGAAGCTCCTGACTTCGTTGCGCCCGTAGTTGAACGTATGGGTGCCCCACTCCGGGTGCAGGCCGAGGCGCGGGTCTGCGTGCTCGTACAAGGCGGTGCCGTCGAATCGCGACAGCGCGAACTGGTCCTGCGGGAAATGTCCCGGCACCCAGTCGAGGATGACGCCGAGCCCGGCGCCGTGGCAGCGGTCGATGAAGGCACGCAGGTCGTCCGCGCTGCCATAGCGGCTGGTGGCGGCAAAATAGCCCGTGGTCTGGTAGCCCCAGGATTCGTCCAGCGGGTGCTCCGAGATCGGCATCAACTCGATATGCGTGTAGCCCATGTCGGCCGTATAGGGAATCAGCGCGTCGGCGAGCTCGCCGTAGCTGTAGCGGTGGCCGTCGGGATGGCGCCGCCACGAATCGGCGTGCACTTCGTAGATGTTCAGCGGCGCGTGCAGCCAGTCGGTGAGCGCGCGCCGCTCAAGCCAGTCTGCGTCGCCCCAGACATGCGCTGCCGGCCGGCTCACCCGCGCCGCGGTCGCCGGGCGCAGCTCGAAACTCTGCGCGTAGGGATCGGCTTTCACCAGCACCGCGCCGCTTGCGCGGTTGCGGATCTCGTACTTGTACAGCGTGCCGGCCGGCAATTGCGGCAGGAACAATTCCCACACGCCGCTGGCGCCGCGCGACTGCAGCGGATGCACGCGACCGTCCCAGCCGTTGAAATCGCCGACGACGCTCACGCGCTCGGCGTTGGGTGCCCACACGGCGAAGCGCACGCCGGGCACGCCCTCCAGCGTCATCGGCCGCGAACCCAGAGTAAGATAAGCCTGATGCAGGCGGCCCGCGCCGAACAAGTAAAATTCGTCGTCGGAAAGCGTGAGCGGGAACGAATAGGGGTCGTAGCATTCGCGCGTCGCCTTGCCTTCCTCGAAGCGCAGCCGGCAGGGCGAGGCGGGCCGCGATCCGAGCTCGGCTTCGAACACGCCGGCGACAGCGCCGCGGGCAAGGGCGGTCCAGCCGTCGGCCGTTGCCACTGCGGCGGCGCGCGCGCGCGGGTTGAAGGCGCGCACACGCCAGGTATCGCCGCGCTGGTGGACGCCGAGGCAGGCATAAGGATCGTGCAGGCGGGCTGCGGCGAGCAATATCAGCAGTGGATCGGGCGCAGCGGCTGATGCGACCGGCAAGAGGGCGCGCGCCGTTGGTGCCGGCGGCGGGCTATCGCTACGGATGTCGTGGAGGGTCATACAAGTGAGTATAGGCGAAGTTGAGACGGGAAGTCAGATGCACGGTTTGGACCGCCGTGCCCAGGCGTTCGGTCGCACCGAGGGCGAACAGCGCGCGCGGCGCGAGGCGAGGAATCTTGCTCACGACGCGCTCGCGATCATACTTGCGGGCGGGCGCGGCACCAGGCTGGCCGAACTCACCGATTGGCGGGCCAAACCGTCCGTGCCCTTCGGCGGTAAATTCAGAATAATCGACTTCACCCTGTCCAATTGCGTCAATTCCGGCATCCGGCGCATCGGTATCTGCACCCAGTACAAGGCGCAGAGCCTGATCCGGCACGTGCAGCGCGGCTGGAGCTTTCTCGACGGCCGTTTCGGCGAATTCGTCGAACTGCTGCCGGCGCAGCAGCGCATAACGGCCGACTGGTACCGGGGGACGGCGGACGCGGTCTACCAGAACATCGACATCCTGCGGCGGCACGAAAGAAAGTACGTCCTCGTGCTCGCCGGAGATCACGTCTACAAGATGGACTATGAGCGCATGCTGGCCGACCATGTGGCGAGCCAGGCCGTCATGAGCATCGCCTGCATCGAAGCGCCCCTCGCCGATGCAACACAACTGGGCGTGATGACGGTCGATGCCGACTGGCGCATCACCGATTTCCAGGAAAAGCCGGCGCATCCCGCACCTATGCCGGGACATACGGACCGGGTGCTGGCGAGCATGGGCATCTACGTGTTCGACGAGTCGTTTCTCTACGACCAGCTGATCCGCGATGCCGAAGACGGCGCGTCCAATCACGATTTCGGCAAGGCCATCATTCCGCGGCTGGTCAGGACCGGATTGCCGGTCCATGCGAACAACTTTCGCGACAGTTGCGTCAACATGAGCGACGGCAAGCCTTACTGGCGCGACGTGGGCACGCTCGACGCCTACTGGGAAGCGAACATGGATCTGACGCGCGTCGTCCCCTCGCTCAATCTGTACGACCTCGACTGGCCGATCTGGACCTACCAGGAGCAATTGCCGCCGGCGAAATTCGTATTCGACGACGACGGGCGGCGCGGGATGGCAGTCGATTCCATGATTTCGGGCGGCTGCATCGTCAGCGGATCCGAGGTGCGCCGCTCGGTGCTGTTCTCCAACGTGAACGTGCAGGATTTCTGCAGGATAGAGGACAGCGTCATCCTGCCGAACGTGGAAATAGGCAATAATGTGACCTTGCGGCGGGTGATCGTGGACAAGCGCTGCCGCTTGCCCAGCGGGCTCACGGTAGGAGTCGATCCGGTGGCGGACCGCAAGCGTTTTCACGTAACCGACCGGGGCGTCACCGTCATCGTGCCGGAGAGCCTGGGCCAGAGAGTGCACCACCTCAGATGAGTTCCCGTCCCCTCGATTTCGTGCTGGTGTGGCATCTGCACCAGCCGGATTACCGCAATCAGGCCAGCGGCGAATTCATGCTGCCCTGGGTCTATCTGCACGCGATCAAGGATTACACCGACATGGCCTGGCACCTGGAGCGCCATCCGGGCATGCGCGCGGTGATCAACCTGGTGCCGGTGCTGCTCGACCAGATAGAGGACTACGCCGATCAGTTCGAAAGCGGGAATCTGCGCGACCCCTTGCTGCGGCTGCTCGCGCGCGACGACGCGACCGCCTTGACCGAAGGCGAGCGCGCGCTGGCGCTGGAGCGCTGCCTTCGCGCCAGCAGTCCGCGCATGATCGAACCCTATCCGGCGTACAAGCACCTGCACGACCTGTTTCGCATGACTGAGGCGCAAGGCGCGCGCGCGCAGCGCTACCTGTCGGATACCTTCTTCTACGACCTGCTGGTCTGGTACCACCTCGCCTGGACCGGGGAAACGGTGCGGCGCGAATCGGAACTGGTCCCGAGGCTGATGGCGATCGGGCAGCACTTCGCCCTGCCGCAGCGCAAGGAACTGCTGGGGCTCATCGGCGAACTGGTGCGCGGCGTGGTCGGTCGCTATGCGCGGCTTGCCGCGGAGGGGCGAATCGAACTCTCGACCACCCCGCACACGCATCCGCTGGCGCCGCTGCTGCTCGACTTCCAATCGGCGCGTGAAGCCGAGCCGAAGGCGCAATTGCCGGAGGCGCCAAACTATCCCGGCGGCCGCGAGCGGGTCATGGCGCAGCTCGAGTCGGCGCTGCAGAGCCATGTGCGCCGCTTCGGCGCCGCGCCGCAGGGTGTCTGGCCTGCCGAAGGCTCGGTGTCCACAGAGCTGCTGGGCGCGCTGAGCGGCAACGGTCTGGCATGGGTCGCGAGCGGAGAACAGGTGCTGGCCAACAGCCTGGGTGCGGCGCACCGCTCCAAGCCGCGTTCGCACTATCTGTACCGTCCTTACCGGCTGGGGACGGCGCCGGATCTGGCGCTGTTTTTCCGCGACGACAGGCTCTCGGACCGGATCGGATTCGAGTATCAGAAATGGCACGGCAGCGACGCGGCGGCGAACTTCGTCGGGGAATTGGAATGCATCGCCGCGGAGGCGCCGCCGAACGAGCGGCCGCTGGTGAGCGTGATCCTCGACGGCGAAAATGCATGGGAACACTATCCGTACAACGCCTTTTATTTTCTGAGCGCGCTGTACAAAGCCCTGGAATCGCATGCCTCGATACGGCCTACGACATTCGACGCGTTCTTGCGCTCTGCTCCGAGCGGCGATGCCCAGGCGGCAGACGGTCTGCAGCCCGCCGCCACGCACAAGCTGGAACACCTCGTCGCCGGAAGCTGGGTCTACGGCAATTTTTCCACCTGGATCGGGTCGGGCGACAAGAACCGGGCTTGGGATCTGTTGTGCGCCGCCAAGCAGAGCCTCGATCTGGTGAAAGCGAGCGGCCGCCTTGGCGGCGAAAAACTGGCTGCAGCGGAACGACAACTGGCCGATTGCGAAGGATCGGACTGGTTCTGGTGGTTCGGCGACTACAATTCCAGCGGGTCGGTCGCGAGTTTCGACCGGCTGTATCGCGCCAAGCTCGCCAACCTGTACCGGCTGATGGCCTTGCCGGTGCCGGCGGCGCTGTCGGAACCGATTTCCCGCGGGCACGGCGAACCCGAAGGCGGGGGCAGCATGCGCCGCGCCATCGCGATGGAGAAGGCGCTATGAGTGCGAGCCGGACAAGCGGACCACGCGGAATGCACGGCAATGACAATAGTCACGATAGGCTAACGGAGGCATCAGCATGAGCGCATCGGTCGCATTACTGTTCGGCGTGCACGCGCATCAGCCGGCGGGCAATTTTCCGCACGTGCTGGAGGAGGCGCACGAGCGCTGCTACCGCCCGTTTCTGGAGACTTGCTACAACTATCCTGAATTCCGCTTTGCCCTGCATTTCAGCGGTCCCCTGCTCGACTACCTGCTCAAGGAGCATGCCGCGGACATGACGCTGCTCGCACGCATGGTGGAGCGCGGCCAGGTCGAACTGTTCGGCGCGGGCGACACCGAGCCGGTGCTCGCCGCGATTCCGCATCGGGACCGCCTGGGCCAGATTGTCGCGCTGAGCCAGAAGCTGCGCACCCTGTTCGGCCAGGCGCCGCAGGGCGCATGGCTGACGGCGGGGCTGTGGGAGGCGACGGTGGTGCCGGCGCTGGCGGACTGCGGCATACGCTACGTCACCGTGGACGACTACCATTTCCTCGCGAGCGGCAGGTCGGCGGCGGAACTCGACGGCTATTTCACCACGGAGGAAGACGGCCGCAAGCTCGACCTGTTCCCGATTTCCGAGGCACTGCGCTACCGCGTGCCGTTTGCGCTGGCCGAGGACACGGTCGGATTTCTGGAGGGCCTCGCGCGCGAGAGCGAGCGCGGATCCACCGCCGCGATCTACGTCGCCGATATCGAGAAATTCGGCGTCTGGGCCGAAACCTACGACTGGGTGTACGAGAAGGGCTGGCTGCGCCAGGTCTTCGAGCGCGTGCACGCTTCGGGGAAAATCGTCGCCTAGACATTCGGCGACTACCCCGAGCGCGTGCGCACCAGCGGCCTCGCCTGTCCCGCGACCACGGCCTGG
>CAYNVY010000036.1:0-27398 GCA_964400745.1 uncultured Enterobacteriaceae bacterium
CCAAGGTTGTCCAGCTGGGCGACGAAGTCGAAGTCATGATCCTCGAGATCGACGAGGAGCGCCGCCGCATATCGCTCGGCATGAAGCAGTGCCTGCCCAATCCCTGGGGCGAGTTCGCGATCAATTTCAAGAAGGGCGACCGGGTCAAGGGTCAGATCAAGTCCATCACCGATTTCGGCGTGTTCATCGGCCTGCCCGGCGGCATCGACGGCCTGGTGCACCTGTCGGACCTGTCCTGGAGCGCGACCGGCGAAGAGGCCGTGCGCAACTACAAGAAGGGCGACGAGGTCGAGGCGGTGGTGCTCGCGATCGATACCGAGCGCGAGCGCATTTCGCTCGGCATCAAGCAAATGGACGGCGACCCGTTCACCAATTACATCGCCACCCACGACAAGAACAGCGTGGTGCAGGGAACGGTCAAGTCGGTCGACGCCAAGGGCGCGGTGATCGCGCTCGAGGGCGACGTCGAGGGCTATCTGCGCGTGTCCGAAGTGGCGCGCGAGCGCATCGAGGACCTGACGCACCACCTCAAGGAAGGCGACGCGGTGACGGCGATGGTCATCAACATCGATCGCAAGAACCGGTCGATCAACCTTTCGATCAAGGCCAAGGACATGGCGGAGGAGCACGACGCCATGCAGAAACTGCAGAGCGACAGCGCGGCCAGTTCCGGCAGCACCAGTCTCGGTGCCCTGCTGAAAGCGAAGCTGGACAACAAGAACTCTCAGCAATAACGGGGGCAGGGGAGATGACCAAGTCCGAATTGATCGCCAGGCTGGCCGGGCGCTATCCGCAACTGGTAGCCAAAGACGCCGAGTTTGCAGTCAAGACCATACTCGACGCGATGACCTCGAGTCTGGTCAGCGGCCAGCGCATAGAAATCCGCGGTTTTGGCAGCTTCGGCTTGAACTATCGCCCGCCGCGCACGGGCAGGAATCCGAAATCCGGCGACAAGGTGCAGGTGCCGGAGAAATTCGTTCCGCATTTCAAGGCCGGCAAGGAACTGCGTGAGCGCGTGGACTCGAATTAGCGCCCGCGCGGCAAGCGGAAGCAAGCGGCATCGTTTCGATGCCGCTTGTTTTTTCTGAGGCGATCGGCATATGCGCGTCCTGTCCTGGACTCTGCGCATCATTTTGTTTCTTGCGTTGTTCCTGTTCGCGCTGAAGAACACGGATGCGGTCAGCCTGCGCCTTTATTTCGATCAGGTGTGGCAGGCACCGCTGGTGCTGGTGCTGCTCGTGTTCTTCACCGCCGGCGCCGCGACGGGCGTGCTCGCCACGCTCTCCACGGTGTTCAGGCAACGGCGCGAGATCGCGCGCCTGAAACGCGAGCTTCTCAGTCCGCCGCCGGGCAACAGCCCGGCGCCGCCGCGGGTCGACGGCGACATCGGGCCGGTGTCCGGTCTTTAGCCGCGCATCATGGAATTCGAGTTCTGGTGGCTGCTCGCGTTTCCGCTGTTCTTCGGCCTGGGATGGCTGGCGGCGCGGATCGACATCAAGCATCTCGTGTCGGAGTCGCGCTCGCTGCCGCGTTCCTACTTCAAGGGCCTCAATTTCCTGCTGAACGAGCAGCCGGACAAGGCGATCGAGGCTTTCATCGAAGTGGTGAAAGTCGATCCGGAGACGATAGAACTGCACTTCGCCCTGGGCAACCTGTTCCGCCGCCGCGGCGAAACCGAGCGCGCCATCCGCATGCACCAGAACCTGCTCGAGCGCGGCGATCTGGTTGAAGAGCAGCGGCTCGCCGCCCTGTTCGAACTGGGGCAGGACTACCTCAAGGCGGGCTTGCTCGACCGCGCCGAAGAGGTGTTCGTGAAACTGCGCAATACGCCGCACCGCGCCGCCGCCCTGAAGTCGCTGCTAGACATCTATCAGCAGGAAAAGGACTGGGAAAAGACCATAGGCGTGGCGAGCGAACTCGCGGCCGACCTGGGCCAGCCCTGGAACAAGGAGATCGCCAACTACTACTGCGAACTCGCCGCGATCGAGATCACGCACTCGCGCACCGGCGCGGCCCTGGCGCAACTGGAGCGCGCGCTCGACGCCAACCGCAAGTGCGCGCGCGCCAACGTGCTCCTCGGCGACATACACGCCGCCGCGGGCGATCACGCAGCGGCGATCGAGGCGTGGAAGCGCATCGAGCAGCAGAATCCGGCCTACCTCGCCCTGGTGGCGCAGCGCTTGCTGGAGAGCTATCGCGTGCTGGGGAAGCAGGAGGAAGGCCTCACCCTGCTGCGCGGTTTCCTCGCCAGCGCGCCCTCGCTCGACCTGCTCGACGTCGCGTTTCAAAGCACGCTGGAGGCGCAGGGCCCCGAAGCGGCGCACAAGCTGGTGCGCGACGAGCTGCGCCGCAATCAGACCCTGCTCGGACTGGACCGCCTGCTCGACGCCGAGTTGCTGGTGGTGCGCCCGGAGCGCCGCGCCGACGTGCAGCTGGTAAAGAATCTGGTCCATACCCACACGCTGCGCCTCGCGCGCTACCGCTGCGAGAACTGCGGTTTCAAGGCGCGCCAGTTCTACTGGCACTGCCCCGCCTGCGGCGGCTGGGAGACCTATCCGCCGCGGCGGACTGAGGAATTCGATTCGGCCCCGTGAGGGGAAATTTTTTCCGGAGAATATCTTGAAGATTTCGGTTATCGGTACTGGATACGTGGGGCTGGTCAGCGGCGCTTGCCTGGCGGAGGTCGGCAACGACGTGCTGTGCCTGGACCTGGACGCGCGCAAGATCAAAATACTGAACGACGGCGGCATCCCGATCTTCGAGCCCGGCTTGCAGGAGATGGTGCAGCGCAACTGCAGGGCCGGGCGCCTGAAGTTCACGACGGACATCGCGGAGGCGGTCGCATTCGGCACGGTGCAGTTCATCGCAGTGGGAACGCCGCCCTCGGAAGACGGATCGGCCGACCTGCAGCACGTCGTCGCCGCGGCGCGCAACATCGGCCGCCACATGAACGAATACCGCGTGGTGGTGGACAAGTCCACCGTTCCCGTGGGGACGGCGGACAAGGTGCGCGCCGCCATCGCCGAGGAACTCAAACAGCGCGGCGTCGCAGCCGACTTCAGCGTGGTGTCCAATCCGGAATTCCTCAAGGAAGGCGCGGCGGTCGAGGATTTCATGCGCCCCGACCGCATCGTGGTCGGCAGCGACGACGAGCGTGCGACCGGCGTCATGCGCAATCTATACGCGCCGTTCCAGCGCAATCACGAGCGCGTGATCGTCATGGACGTGCGCTCGGCCGAACTTACCAAATACGCCGCGAACGCGATGCTGGCGACGCGCATTTCCTTCATGAACGAGATCGCGAACCTGGCCGAGCGCCTAGGCGCGGACATCGAGTGCGTGCGCCGCGGCATCGGCTCGGACCCGCGCATCGGCTATCATTTTCTGTATCCCGGCGCCGGCTACGGCGGCTCCTGCTTTCCCAAGGACGTGCAGGCGCTGCTGCGCACCGCGGGCGAGGCCGGCATGAATCTGCTCATTCTCGACGCGGTGGAAGCCGCCAATGCCCTGCAAAAACAGGTGCTGGCGCAGAAGATCGTCAAGCGCTTCGGCGCCGATCTGAAGGGGCTGAATTTCGCCCTGTGGGGCCTCGCGTTCAAGCCCAACACCGACGATATGCGCGAGGCGCCCAGCCGTGTGCTGGTGGCCGATCTGCTCGCGCGCGGCGCGAGCGTCACCGCCTACGATCCGGTCGCGATGTCCGAGGCGAAGCACATCTACGCCGACGAAAGCCGGGTGCGCTTCGCCGAGTCGCCGCTGGCGGCGACGGAAGGCGCGGATGCGCTCGCCATCGTCACCGAATGGAAGGAATTTCGCAGCCCGGATTTCCAGCGCCTGAAACAGTCGCTGCGCACGCCGGCCATATTCGACGGACGCAACTTGTACGACCCGGCCGAGGTCAGGCGCAACGGCCTGGAGTACTATCCGATCGGAAGGCTGTAAGGCGTCAATAATTTGAGGTCATTTCAGAATTTCCGAAATGGCCTCTGACTTAGGGGAGTATGAGGGGAATTATCCCCTCATCTCGTAATCAGGAGCGAGGCGTGAAACTGCTGCCGGATCTGTCCGAGGCGAAGCTGCTGGTGGTCGGCGACGTGATGCTCGATCGCTACTGGTTCGGCGAGGTGAGCCGCATCTCGCCGGAGGCGCCGGTGCCGGTGGTCAAGTTTCAGCGCGCCGAAGAGGTACCCGGCGGCGCGGCGAACGTCGCGCGCAACGCGACCGCGCTCGGCGCCCGCGTGACCCTGCTGTCGGTGGTCGGCGAGGACGAGGCCGGGGCGCGCCTGCGCGAGCTGGTCGAAGCCGAGCAGGTCGTCGCCTGCCTGCACAAGGACGCGAGCATTCCCACTACGGTGAAGCTGCGCGTGATCGGACGCCAGCAGCAGCTCTTGCGCATCGATTTCGAGACCCAGCCCAGCCACGACGTGCTGGCGGACAAGCTCGCCGACTTCGAAGTGCTGCTCGCCGGCTGCAACGTGCTGATCCTGTCCGATTACGGCAAGGGCGGGCTCGCGCACATCGAAAAGATGATCGCACTCGCGCGCGCTGCGGGAAAAACCATACTGGTCGACCCCAAGGGCGACGACTATTCGCGTTACCATGGCGCGACCGTGGTCACGCCCAACCGCGCCGAAATGCGCGAAGTGGTGGGGCGCTGGAAGGATGAAGCAGACTTGAGCGCGCGGGCGCAGGCGCTGCGGCGCGAACTGGGCGCCGAGGCGCTGCTGCTTACGCGCAGCGAAGAGGGCATGAGCCTGTACCAGGAGAGCGGCGTCGCGCACGTCGCGGCCAAGGCGCGCGAGGTGTTCGATGTCAGCGGCGCAGGTGATACCGTGATCGCGGCGCTGGCGGCGCTGCTGGGCAGCGGCGCGACGCTGGCGCAGGCGATGCACGTGGCCAACTGCGCCGCCGGGATCGTGGTCGGCAAGCTCGGCACGGCCGTAGCGCATCGCGACGAGTTGCAGGCGGCGTTGGCGCAGGATTAGCGGGCGAGTTACCAAGGAGGGGAAATCCCCCGAGGGGATTTACTTCGGGGCACGTCCCCTCGCACTTCCCCTGAATCAGAGGCCATTTCGGTAAAGCCGAAATGGCCCGTAAAAGGAAGCAACCATGTACTACGTAGTGACCGGCGCAGCCGGATTCATCGGATCCAATCTGGTCAAGGCGCTGAACGCGCGCGGCGAGACCGACATCATCGCGGTCGACAACCTCACCCGCGCCGACAAGTTCCGCAACCTCGTGGACTGTGAAATCGCCGATTTCATCGACAAGCGCGACTTCGTGGCGCAGCTCACCCAGGGCGACTTCGACGGCGCGATCGAGGCCGTGCTGCATCAGGGCGCCTGCTCCGACACGATGGAGACGGACGGGCGCTACATGATGGAGAACAATTTCCGCTATTCCCTGACACTGCTCGATTACTGCCAGGAAGAGGAAATACCGCTGCTCTACGCCTCGTCCGCCGCGGTCTACGGTGGCGGCTCGGTGTTCCGCGAAGCGCGCGAATTCGAGGCGCCGCTCAACGTCTACGGCTATTCCAAGTTCCTGTTCGACCAGGTGGTGCGGCGGCGCTTTGCCGCGGCCGAGAGCCAGATCGCGGGTTTCCGCTATTTCAACGTCTACGGTCCGAACGAGGCGCACAAGGCGCGCATGGCCTCGGTCGCCTTCCATTTCTTCAACCAGTTCCGCAGCCAGAAGCGGGTCAGGCTGTTTCAGGGCTGGGCCGGCTACGCAGACGGCGAGCAGCGGCGCGACTTCGTCTCGGTCGAGGACGTGGTCGCGGTGAATCTGCATTTTCTGGAGCGGCCGGACTTGTCCGGCATTTTCAACCTGGGCACCGGGCGCGCGCAGAGCTACAACGAGGTCGCCGCGGCGACGATCAACGCCTGCCTGCGCGCGGAGGGCCAGGCCGCGCTCACGCTGGAGCAGATGCGCGCGCAAGGCATGATCGAATACATCGCCTTCCCGGACGACCTCAAGGGCAAGTACCAGAGCCATACCGAGGCCGACAATGCCATGCTCAGGCGCGCCGGCTACGAGAACGCCTTCCTGACGGTGCAGGAGGGCGTGTCGCGCTATTGCGAGCATCTGCTGCAGCAGGGCGCATGAAGCGTTTTGCGACCAGCATCGAGGACACGGTAGGCAATACGCCGCTGGTCCGCTTGAAGCGCATCCCCGGCGCCGCCAACGACAAGAAGGGCAATGCGCTGCTGGCCAAGCTCGAGGGCAACAACCCGGCCGGGTCGGTGAAGGACAGGCCGGCGCTGTCGATGGTGGTGCGCGCCGAACGGCGCGGCACGATCAAGCCGGGCGACACGCTGATCGAGGCCACCAGCGGCAACACCGGCATCGCGCTGGCGATGGCGGCGGCGATGCGCGGCTACCGCATGATACTCATCATGCCCGAGCACCTGTCGGTGGAGCGGCGCCAGAGCATGCGCGCGTTCGGCGCCGAAATCATACTCACGCCAAAGGACGGCGGCATGGAGAGCGCGCGCGATCTGGCCGAGAAAATGCGCGACCAGGGCAAGGGCGTGATCCTCGACCAGTTCGCCAATCCGGACAATCCGCTCGCGCACTACGAGACCACGGGCCCGGAAATCTGGCGCGACACGGCCGGCAGGATCACTCACTTCGTGTCCAGCATGGGCACCACGGGAACCATCATGGGGGTGTCGCGTTTCCTCAAGGAGCAGAATCCGAAGATTTGCATCGTCGGCTGCCAGCCGACAGAAGGTTCGCAGATTCCGGGCATACGCAAATGGCCCGAGGCCTACCTGCCGCGCATCTACGAGGCCGGGCGCGTGGACCGCATCGAGTATGTCAGCCAGACCGATGCGGAGGACATGACGCGCCGCCTCGCGCGCGAAGAGGGCATCTTCGCCGGCATATCGTCCGGAGGTGGCTTGTGCGCCGCGCTGCGCATCGCGGCCGAAGTGAAAAAGGCGGTGATCGTATCCATCGTTTGCGACCGCGGCGACCGTTATCTGTCGACCGGCGTGTTTCCGGACTGAGCCCGCATGACGCCCGTCCTCGCATTCGACATCGAGACCGCGCCCGACTGCGACGGCTTGCGGCGCCTGCTCGATCTGGATCCGGCGCTCTCCGACAAGGACGTGGCCGAGATCGCCTTCCAGCGCCGCCGCACGGCCGCGAATCACGACTTTCTGCAGTTGCACCAGCACCGCGTGATCGCGATCGCCTGCGCCTTGCGCGAGGGCGAAGGCGTGCGCGTCTGGTCGCTGGGCACACCCGAGGACAGCGAAGCCGAGCTGATCCGGCGGTTTTTCGACGGCATCGAGAAATACACCCCGCAACTGGTTTCCTGGAACGGCGGCGGCTTCGATCTGCCGGTGCTGCACTACCGCAGCCTGGTGCACGGCATTTCCGCGCCGCGCTACTGGGACCAGGGCGAGGATGAAAGGGATTTCAAGTGGAACAACTACATCAGCCGCTACCATGCGCGCCATCTCGACCTGATGGACCTCCTCGCGCTGTACCAGCCGCGCAACAGCGTGCCGCTGGATGAAATTGCCAAGTTGGTCGGTTTTCCGGGCAAGCTCGGCATGGACGGATCGCAAGTCTGGGGAGCCTACCAGGCGGGCAAGCTGCGCGAGATCCGCAGCTATTGCGAGACCGATGCCGCCAACACCTATCTCATGTACCTGCGCTTTCAACTGCTGCGCGGCGCGTTCGACGCCGAGCAGTACCGGCGCGAGGTCGAACTGCTGCGGGGCACGCTCGCCAAGTCGGTCGAAGCGCACTGGCGCGAATTTCTCGAAGCCTGGAAATAATCAATGGAAGCTGTAATTGAATCGCTGGATCGCGAGGGGCGCGGCATCGCGCGCGTCGAGGGCAAGGCCATCTTTATCGACGGCGGCCTGCCCGGCGAGCGGGTGTCCTACGCCACCTACAAGAAGAAATCGAAATTCGAAATGGCGACGGCGACCGCGATCCACGCGGCGAGCGGCGCGCGCGTCGATCCGCGCTGCGCGCATTTCGGCGTCTGCGGCGGCTGCAGCATGCAGCACCTGGAGGCGCATTCGCAGGTCGCGGTGAAGCAGCGCGTGCTCGAGGACAATCTGTGGCACATCGGCAAGGTGCGGCCGGAAGTGGTGCTGGCGCCGATCTACGGCCAGCCCTGGGGTTACCGCCACCGGGCGCGCATGTCGGTGCGCATGGTGCTGAAGAAAGGCGGGGCCCTGGTCGGCTTTCACGAGCGCAAGAGCAGCTTCGTCGCCGACATGTCGAGCTGCGAAGTCCTGCCGCCGCAGGTCTCCGGCATGATCCTACCCCTGCGCAAGCTGATCGCCCAACTGTCCGCTCCCACGCGCCTGCCGCAGATCGAGCTTGCCGTCGGCGAAAAAGTCACGGTGCTGGTGCTGCGCATACTGGAACCGCTGAGCCCCGGGGACGAAGCGCTGCTGCGCGATTTCGCCACCCTGCACGGCATCCAGTTCTGGCTGCAGACCAAGGGGCCGGATACGGCACAGCCGTTTTTTCCGCAGGATGCGCCCGAGCTGTATTACTCGCTGCCCGAGTTCGGCGTGCAGGTGTTTTTCCGGCCGACCGACTTCACCCAGGTGAATCACGCGGTCAACCGCATCCTGGTCCGGCACGCCATGAACCTGCTAGCCCCGCGTCCGGGCGAGCGCATCGCCGACCTTTTCTGCGGCCTGGGCAATTTCAGCCTGCCCATCGCAAGCCTAGGCGCCAGCGTCCTGGGCGTGGAGGGCAGCGCCGAGCTGGTGCGCCGGGCGCAAAGCAATGCGCAAAGGAACGGCTTGGCCGAGCGTGCGCGCTTCGAGGTCGCCAATTTGTTCGAGGCGCCCAACTGCGCCGCCTTCGGCAGCGGCGACAGTGGCGCCGGCGGAGGTTACGATAAACTGCTGGTCGACCCGCCGCGCGACGGCGCGGTCGAACTGGTGAAGGCCTTGCAGGCGGACGGGCCGCGGCGCATCGTCTACGTCTCCTGCGATCCGGCGACGCTGGCGCGCGACGCCGAAGTGCTGGTGCACGTCAAAGGCTACCGCCTCGCGGCCGCCGGCGTGATCAACATGTTCGCGCACACCTCGCACGTGGAGTCGATCGCCCTGTTCGTGCGGTAAGCGCAGCACTCCATAAAAAAGGCGGCCGCAGCCGCCTTTTCTCATCGCACAAATCCGCTCAGTCGTTGTTGCCACCCAGACCCAGCAATTGCAGCAGACTGGAGAACAGGTTGTAGATCGAGATGTACAGGCTCAGCGTGGCCGAGATGTAGTTGGTCTCGCCGCCGCGCACGATGGTGTTCACCTGCCACAGGATCATGAGCGAGGAAAACAGCACGAATGCGGCGACCAGCACCAGGTGCAGCACCGGGCTCGCCATGAACGCGTTGGCCACCACCGCGAGCATGATGATCACGGCGCCCGCGGTGAGGAAGTTGGCCATGCCGCTGAAGTCGCGCTTGGTGTTGGACGCAATCCCGGCCATGACGAAGAACACCGCCGCCGTGCCGCCCGCGGCCATCATCACCAGTTCGATGCCGTTCCTGAAGCCCAGCACCCGCTGCAGCAGCGGTCCGAGCAGCAAGCCCAGAAACAGGGTGAAGCCGAGCAGCAGCACCACGCCGAGCGAGCTTTCCTTGTTGCGCTCGATGGCGTAGATCCAGCCGTAGAATATCCCCAGTATGGCAAAGAGGGAGATGATCGGGCTGCTGCGCATGAAACTCAGGTCGATATTGGTGCCGATGGCGGCGCCGATCACCGTCGGGATCAGGGTGATTGCGAGCAACATATAGGTGTTGCGCAGCACCTTGTGCTGCTGCAGCGCGAAATCCTGGGTTGCGCCGGGCGCGTCTGTCGATACCGCTCTCAATTCAGGTTGCATGTGTTTCCTCCACGTTGTTTCGATACGCATATTAGACTAAGTCAAAAGCAAAAAAGTTGCAACTACTGTTCTGCAATAGATTATCCGGGATAACTGCCTATTGCAGAAAGGCATTTTGGGGCATCGGGGAAAATTTCAAGCCCCTTTTTCGGCCGAAATTACGAACTTGCAGCTTACCTCAAGTACAGCTTGAACGCCGTTTCCGGCGGTTAAAGATTCCCTGTGCCGGATGCGTGCCAGCGCACAGATGGGTTCCGGCGCCCGGGGCAACAGAATGGCGCCAGCGGAACGTGGGGCGTGAGTTTCGGCGGGAAAGCGGGTGGTAAAATGCACGCTTCAAATTCGTGGCATTCAGATACGGAAGGTTGGCCGAGCGGTTGAAGGCACCGGTCTTGAAAACCGGCAGGGGCGCAAGTCTCTCGTGGGTTCGAATCCCACACCTTCCGCCAAAAGTAACGCATAACTACATGAAATATATTCAGTTATGTTTTTTACTTATTGCTTCCACCTTCGACGCCAGCATCCCCGGTTGCGCTGAATCCGTATCAATAACTAAATGCGGTCGGCCACGCGGTCCGTGAGAACTCGGTCGCCAGACAAACATGGAATCCCAGTCTATACACTGGCAAGCGCGCGCTGAAGGCGCGCATCAGCCTCTTGCGCCAGTTCGATGAGCTTTGCATCGCCGAGAATGCGCATCAAGCCTGAAGGCGCGGCGAGTTCAACTGAGATCCTTCCCGGCGCGATCTCGCGGATCACCGCGTTACACGGTAGCAGGCTCGCCACGTCGGTGTTCGCGGTGTAGGCCTCGTATGCGAGGTTCGGGTTGCACGCGCCAAGAATGACGACCGGATCGATCACCTTGCCGGTCTTTTCCTTGATCTTGCTGTGCATGTCGATGCGGGTGAGAATGCCGAAGCCCTCTGCGCCCAGCGCCTTGGTCACGCGCTCGATCGTACGTTCGATCGTATCCGGTATCTCGCGTTTGAAATTGATGCTTGTCATGATGTTTTCTCCGTCGTGGGGATGCGCCGTCAAGTCAGCTGCCTGATGGTTGGCGGACGACTTGCTTCGCGAAGACCTGCCTCTTCGGATCCACTTTGACGACTTTTGCATCGAAATTCGGTGCATTGCCGCACATAGCAGAGTATTCACGACCGACAGAGACGGTATGGGTTCGTTGCGAAACGCATTCCCCTACAGCGCCACCTCCGCCGACACTGCATCCCACGGAGCAGTAAGCCGTCCTTCTTCCCTGACGATCAGGCCCGCGGCCTCGAGCACGGCCACGTCTTCGTGCACCCGCTTGTAGTCGCGCGCGAGCGAACGTGCGAGCGCCAATACGCTATCGGCCCCCTCCTTGTGCAGCGCGCGCCGCTTACGCCACCACCGCTGAGCGACTCCCGGCATGAGCGCTCTTCTTTTGGCTGAGTTCCCAGCCGATGCACGCCAGCCACACGGTCTTGGGGATAGGCTTCTCTGCGCTCAAGTAGTAATTCAGCATGCGACGCGAAATCCCTATCGCCTCGGCGGCGCGCTCCTGGGTAAGGTTGTTGCCCAGCATCCATTCGATCATGCGCTCATGACCGATGCCGCCGGATTGCTCTGTCTCAAGATCGCGCAGGTTGTCCGCGCCCAACTCCAGTTCTTCATCGATAAACACCACCGATGCGCCGTGTTCACCCACGCGCGCCTTGGCAAAGACTTTCGGGTCGGCGAGCCGCGACAGGGCTTTGGTGTTCTCGATCCAGTCGCGCAGGCTGACGGTGGCCGCATACTGATCGCCGAACACGATGTGCAAGCTCTGATCGGGCAGGGCGGCGACATGGGTGATGCGAAGCGGGTCATTGCTCATTGCTGTAACTCCTCGAGTTGGGCGATCAGTTCGCGGGTGCGCATTTGAATCTTGCAACTCAGCAGGCGGCGGAGTGTTGGCGTGACCGTATGATTGTGCAACGGTTGCACATTATGAAGCAAGTTGTTGCGTGCGAATGGCTAGTAAATGGTCGCGTTCGCCGACCAACAGCCAGAGCGCGAGACCAGACGTGCCTGCCTAGACTCGGGCCGCGGTATTTCGGCGGAGACGCGGCCTCATGGCTTGCGCTGCAGGCGTCCTATGATCTGAAGACCCTTCCAACGGCTGCGCAGATCGTAGAGCAGGTGCGCGAGCGGCAGGCCGTCTGAACTCACGTCAGTAGCGCCAAGATCAAGCACTGGCGCGGACTTCAGGGCATTGCGCGGATGTCATCCCCTCGCCACGCGCAGGTTTTTCCGAGATTCAGTCGCCGCTCTCGCGGTAGTGCTCGAAGCGCTTGCGCGTTTCGCCTTCGTCGCGATCGCCGACATGTGCGGCGCGGCGACCTTTTACGATTGCCTGGTCGAGGTCGAGCGCGTCGGCGCCTGACCGATGCTGCGGGCGGCAGGACCGGCGCGGGCGGCAGCGGCCGGTTAGAGCACCTCGCCAGCCACGGCGTCGACGGCTTGTTTGGCGATGCGCACGATTTCGTCGACGTCGGCGCGGGTGGCCACCAACGGGGGAGCAAAGCCGAGAATGTCGCCGTTCGGCATGGCGCGCGCAATCATGCCGCGCTCCAGGGCTGCCGCAGAAACCCTGGGGCCGACTTTCAGCCCTGCCTCGAAGGGCACGCGTTCGGCCGGTCTGGCCATGAATTCCAGCGCTGCCAGCATGCCGACGCCGCGCACTTCCCCCACCAGGGGATGAGCGTCAAAGGCGGCGTGCAGTTGCTGCTGCATATAGGCGCCGACCTCGGCCGCATTGGCGGTGATATTTTCGCGCTCGAGTATGTCGAGGTTGGCCATCGCCGCGGCCGCGCAAACCGGATGGCCTGAATAGGTCCAGCCGTGTCCCATCGGGCCCAGGTCGCGCGAACCACGGTCGATGACCTCCCACACGCGTTCGCCGACAATCACGCCGGAAAGCGGTGCATAAGCGCTGGTCAAACCCTTGGCGATAGTGATCAGATCCGGCGCGATACCGTAATGCTGGCTGCCCATGGGCGACCCCAGGCGGCCGAAGGCGCAGACAACTTCATCGACGATGAGCAAAATGTCGTACTTTTTCAATACCGCCTGAATCGCCCGCCAGTAGCCGGCCGGCGGCGGCACGATGCCGCCAGTGCCCAGCACCGGCTCGCCGATGAAGGCGGCGACGGTGTCCGCGCCTTCCGCAACAATCATCTGCTCCAGCTTGTCCGCGCAATATTGCGCGAATGCGGCTTCATCCATTCCTGGCGCAGCCTGGCGGTACCAATGCGGACAAATCGTGTGTTTCACGCGTTCAATCGGCAGATCGAAGCACTGGTGAAAACCGGGCAGACCGGTCAGGCTGCCGGTCACGATTCCGGAACCGTGATAGCCGCGGTTGCGCGAAATGATCTTCTTCTTCTCAGGCCGGCCCAGAACGTTGTTGTAATACCACACCAGTTTGACCTGCGTTTCGTTGGCATCCGAACCCGACATGCCGTAGTACACTTTTTTCATGCCGGGCGGAGCCCATTCGATAATGCGGCGCGACAGCTCGATAATGGCTTCGGTCGCGTGTCCGGCATAGGTGTGGTAGTAGGCCAGGCGCTTGGCCTGCTCGTACATGGCCTCGGCCACCTCGGTGCGGCCGTAACCGATGTTGACGCAATACAGCCCGGCAAACGCATCGATAAACGACTGGCCGTGATGGTCGGTGATGCGCACGCCCTTGCCCCCGGTGATAATGCGCCCCGGCAGCGTGCCTGCCGCGTGGTCATGGGCATGGGTGGACGGGTGCAGAAAATACTGACGATCGTGCTGCAGCAGCGCTTCGATTGATTCGCTCAAGCTTTGGTGCTCCTGTAATCCCTGTCGGGCCGCTACGCGCGAGGCCCGCCGCGCAGACGATCGGTTTGTTCCCGGTCGACGCGCATTGCTTGGACATCGACCACGACACCGTAGTCGGCCCTGGCCGCAGCGGCCGATACAAATCCGGCGCGCACATCGTCCAGAACACGCTCCGCGTCCCGGTTCAAAGGATCGCCGAATCCGCCCCCGCCCGGCAGCTCCAGCTTCACCACGGTATCGGCGGAAACCAGCGCGCTCAACTTGGGCTTGAGCCTGGTACCGTTGTTGGTCGAAATAACGCCTGGCGCCCCCGGCATGCCGCCCTGGAGCCCGGGCGCGGGGTATCGTGTTCGTTCGTAAAGGCCCGAAAACAGATACGGTTTGTCGGTGAGAACCTCGATTTCCATCACCTGCCCCAAACCGCCCCGAAAACACCCCGGCCCGCCTGAATCGCAGCGCAGTTCCCGCCGCCGTACATACAGCGGGGCGAGCGCTTCGATAATTTCGACGGGTACGCCCGCAATACCGCTGGGATAGGCCGTCGCCGAAAGCCCATCCTGGTCGCTCAATGCCCCGGTGCCGCCTGAGGAAAACCAGGTAAAAGAAAAATGCGCGCCGGTGCGGCGTTCCTCACCGGAAATATGCGTATCCCACAAGCCATCCGACCCCGGCGCCATGACGTTGTCCGGCAGGGCCTGCGCCAACGCGCTCATGACGGCAGCAGGCAGGAAGTGCCCGACAAGGTGCCGCCCCCCGACCGCGGCGGGCTGGCGGGCGTTCAGGATCCCGCCCTCCGGCGCGACAACCTTCACCGGCCGAAAACTTCCCTCGTTGTTGGGAATGTCAGCCGCAATCGAGCATTTGATGCCGTAGGTCGTATACGCCCGGGTATAGTTGAATGCGACGTTGATGCCTAGCGGCACCGCGTCTGACGATCCGGCAAAGTCGACCAGCAGTTCGTCGCCGTTCACGATGATTTTTGCATGAATCTCGATCGGCGACTCAAATCCGTCGATGGTCAAAACATGGGCATATTCGCCGTCGGGCAAAGCGCGAATCCGCGCACGCATCGCCGCTTCAGACCGGTCGATGATCTCGTCGGCCACGCTTTCGATGTCCTCCAGTCCGAATTCATCCAGAAACAACAGCAGCTGCCGCGCACCTACGGTGTTGCCGATGATCTGAGAATGAATATCGCCCAGGACCTCGTCCGGTGTACGCACGTTGGCCGCGAGCAGCTCAAGCAGCGCCGACACGTCCTCGCCTTTGTCGCGCAGTTTCATCATCGGAATGAATAGACCCTCCTCGAACACAGAGCGCGAATCGGCCGAAAGGCCGCGCCCGCCAATGTCAAGCGCGTGGCAGCAATTCGCGAATAGCGCCACCACGCGCCCGTTCTTGAACACCGGGGTCACGATGGTGATGTCGTTGAGCTGCGATGCGGTCTTCCATGGGTCATTGGTGATGAGAATGTCACCCGGGGATAGACTTTCCACGGGAAAGCGCTGCAGAAAATGCGTCATGCCGGTCGCCATCGAGTTGATGTGGCCCGGCGTACCGGTAACCGCCTGTGCGATCATGCGTCCGCGCCGATCGAAGACGCCGGCCGATAGATCGCCCGCTTCGCGCACGATCGAGGTGAATGACGATCGCATCAGAGCGGCAGCCTGTTCGTTCACCGTGGCGATAAGCCGGCTCCAAAGAATGTCCAGGGTTATTTGGTCGATGCTCATAGTCCGGGGTCTCGGTCTTGGGTCGCAAGAAAGGCGTGCAGATTGCCCCACTCGTCGACATGGATGCGGGCAGAACCGTTGATAACGACCGTGGACTCACGCTCCTCGAATACGGCGGGCCCCTCGAATTGCTGGCCCGGGTTCAGGCTATAGCGGTCGAAAACGGGAATGCTCGAAAATCTCTTTGCTTCGGGAATATAGATCTCGCGCCGACTCTTTACGACCGCGCTTCCCTCTTGATTCGCCCCGCCCTTGGGCAGAGTGAGCCTGGGTGCGGGTCCCGTCGCCACCAAGCGCCAGGACACGATATCGATGTCCGTTCCGGGCATGGTATGGCCGTACAGCTTGGTATAGGCGTCTTCGAAATTCCGGCGGATATCCGCCTCCCGTGCGACTCCGATTTCTCCGTCGGGAACGGCCACCCGGATCTCGTAACCCTGCTTGCGGTAACGCATGTCGGCAAAACGGCGAAAACGAATGTTGCTCACCGGTATCGTCCGGCCCAGCACGGCGCGCCCTTCCTGTTCCATTTCCGCCAGCAGATTGCCTACCGTAAGCCAGTCCAGACCGCTCAGCGTTCCGGGCATGCTGCGCACAAAATCGAACGCGAGAGGCGCCGTCAGAAGACCGATAGCGGACATGACGCCTGCGCCCAGCGGATAGATTACGCGCGGACTGCGTAGAATCCGGGCGACGCCGAAGGCATGAACCGGACCTGCGCCGCCGAACGCGAACAAGGGAAATTTCGCGACGTCCTTGCCGCGCTCGATCGCGTGGATGCGCGCCGCCGAGGCCATGCTTTCGTTGGCAAGCTGGTGTATGCCCCAGGCCGCCTGGACGGTTGTGAGATTCAAGGGCGAAGCGATGTTCTTCGACACGGCATCCCGTGCCGCTTCGCGGTCGAGTTTCATTTTGCCCCCGAGAAAAAAATCGGGGTCGAGATAAGCGAGCAACAGATCGGCATCGGTCACGCAAGGACTGGTCCCGCCTTGGCGGTAGCAACTCGGGCCCGGCATGGCGCCCGCACTGCGGGGACCGACCCGTAGGCGGCGCATGGAATCGACCGATGCGATCGAGCCGCCTCCGGTTCCGATCTCTATCATTTCGATGACTGGCACCTTGATCGGCACACCGCTGCCCTTTCTGAATTGGTAGCGGCGATCTATCTCGAATTCCGGGGCGATCAGGGGTTCCCCGTCGGCGATTACGCAGGCTTTCGCGGTGGTCCCGCCCATATCGAAGGACAGGAGGTCTTTCAGGCCCAGCAGTTTGCCGTAAAAAGCCGCGGCGATCGCGCCCGCCGCCGGACCGGATTCAACCACTCGAATCGGAAAATCCTGAGCGGTCTCGACCTCGCACACCCCGCCGTTGGACTGCATGATGAACAGCGCGCTGCTTAGGCCGCGCTCGGTCCGCAACCGCTCGCGCAGCGAGCCCAGATAGCGCTGCGCAATCTTCTTGATGTAGACGTTTGCCAGCGTAGTCGATGTGCGGTCATACTCGCGAATCTCCGGCACCAAATCCGAAGACAGCGTAATCGGCATCTCCGGCAGCGCCTCGCGCAGAATTCTTCCGACGCGGCGCTCGTGTTCCGGGTGCAGATAGGAGTGGATCAGGCAAACCGCGACTGCCTCGACCCCGCTTTGCCTAAGCTTGCGGGAAAGCGCCCGCACTTCCTCATCGTCCAGAGGTGCGCGAACCGTCCCGTCGATAAGCACCCGTTCTCCGATCTCAAAGCGCAAGTGCCTTGGTGCCAGCGGTGGGGATCGCTCCATGCGCAGATCGTACATATCATAGCGATGCTCCCGGGCGATTTCGATTGCATCGCGAAACCCGAGCGTTGTAATGAGTGCCGTTTTTGCGCCCTTGCGTTCGATCAGCGCATTGGTGAAAAGAGTCGTGCCATGCACGACGTGAACAACCTCCTGCGGCGACTTTCCCGAGCGTTGCAGAATCTCGCCGACACCTTCCAGGACTGCGTCCTCGGGAGCGTCCGGTGTCGTCAATACTTTTCCCACTTCGAAGGTTTTGCCGTCGTCAGAGACCAGCACTAGATCGGTGAACGTTCCCCCAATGTCGGCGCCAATTCGAAATGACACAAACTTTCTCCTTCCTCGATAACAGCGGTGACGTCCGTTTTTTTGGCGTCATTCACTATACATCAAAGATGCCAATCGGCGAGCAGACTACCCGCAGTACCGGTTCGACTTCCTCGGCTATACGTTTCGGCCGTGGAGTTCTCGGAACCGGCAGGGAAAACTGCTTGTGAACTTCACTCCGGCGGTGAGTGACTCGGCGCAGGCTTTTCGCGGATTCAGTCGCCTCTCTCGCGGTAGCGCTCGAAGCGCTTGCGCGTTTCGCCTTCGTCGCGGTCGCCGAAGGCGTAGTCGGCTTCCAGCCACATCACGTTGATGATGCCGAAGGCCAGCGCCAGCCCCAAGCCCAGTATCCAGGTGAAATACCACATGAGAACGCCTCCGTTATCCGGTCAATAGACCGAGTGCTGCTGTTCGCGCACGCTTTCGACCGTCACCTTGCCGCGCAGCACCCGGTACACCCAGCCGGTGTAGAGGAGCACGATAGGCAGCATGATCAGCACCACCCAGAACATGATCTGCAGCGTGAGATGCGAAGACACCGCATCCCATACGGTCAGGCTGGAGCGCGGGTCTAGCGACGAGGGCATGACGAAGGGAAACAGGGAAAAGCCGGCGGTCAGGATGATGCCCGCCACCGCCAGTCCGCTCGCGAGAAACGCCGGGCCGCCGCGCAGCACCAGGGCCAGCGCCGCCCCGGCCAGACCGGCGGCCGGCGCGGACCACATCCAGGGATGGCGGCCGTAGTTGTCCATCCACGCGCCCGCCGCGCGCTCCACCGTCTTCGCCAGCGGCGTAAATACGCTGCCGGCGTCGGGCATCTGCACGATGCGATAGCCGACGAGCGAGGTGGCCACCCACAGCCCGGCGATAAGGAACAAGGCGATGGTAAGGACCGCCGCGATGCGCGTGTACAGGAGCGCGCGCGCCTGGATCACGCCTTCGGTGCGCAACTGCAGGTAGGCGCCGCCGTGCATCGCCAGCATCGCCAGGGACAGCACTCCGGCAAGCAGGCCGAACGGATTGAGCAGGCCGAAAAAGCCGCCGCTGTAGGCGACGCGCATGGTGTCGTCGTACTGGAAGGGCACGCCCAGCAGCAGATTGCCGAACGCCACGCCGAACACGACGGCCGGCACTGTGCCGCCGATGAACAGACACCAGTCCCAGGTCGAGCGCCAGCGCGGATCGGTCACCTTGCTGCGGTAGTCGAAACCGACCGGCCGCAGAAACAGCGCAAACAGCGTCAGTATCAGCGCCACGTAGAAGCCGGAGAACGCCGCGGCGTAGACCAGCGGCCACGCCGCGAACACGGCGCCGCCGGCGGTGATGAACCACACCTGGTTGCCTTCCCAGGTCGGGCCTATGGTATTGATCACCACGCGGCGCTCTTCGTCCGAGCGGCCGACGAAGGGCAGCAGCGCGCCCACGCCCATGTCGAAGCCGTCGGTGAGGGCGAAGCCCACCAGCAGCACGCCGACGAACAGCCACCAGACGATTTTCAGCGATTCATAGTCGAGGATCATGTCAGTGCGCTCCCTGCGGCTGTGCCGCTGCCTGTTCGTGATGGTAGAGGCCGGTGTGCAGGCTGGAAGGCCCGAGGCGCGCGTACTTGAACATCAGGAACAGTTCGACCACGAGCAGCACGGTATAGAACAGCAGAAAGCCCGCGAGGCTGAAATACAGCTGGCCGGCTTCCAGCGACGAGGTCGACAGATGGGTCGGCAGCACGTCGGCGATGGTCCAGGGCTGGCGGCCGTATTCGGCGACGAACCAGCCGAGTTCGCTCGCGATCCAGGGCACCGGAATCGACCACAAGGCGAGCTTGAGCAGCCAGCGCTGCGGCGCGAGCTGCTTGCGCGCCATGAAATAGAACGACGCCGCGAAAATGAACAGCATGAGGAAGGCCATCGCGATCATCAGCCGGAACGCCCAGAAGAGCGGCGCCACCTTCGGAATGGTGTCGCGCGCGGCGGCCTGTATCTGCTCGGGCGTCGCATCGACGACGCGGGGCGTGTATTTCTTCAGCAGCAGGCCGTAGCCGAGGTCCGCCTTGGCCGCTTCGAACGCGCGCCTGGTTTCATCGCCGGTGTCGCCCGCCTTGAGTTTGGTCAGCGCGGCGTAGGCGAGCATGCCGTTGCGTATGCGTTCCTCGTGCTGCAGCTTGAGATCCTTCAGGCCCGTGACCTGCTTGTCCACCGAGCGCGTGGCGATCAGGCCGAGCAGCCAGGGAACCCGCACCTGCAGGTCGGTGCGCTCCGCCTCGTCGTTTGGAATGCCGAACGCGGTGAATGAAGCCGGCGCTTTCTGCGTGTCCCATTCGGCTTCGATCGCGGCGAGCTTCACCTTCTGCGACTGGCCGGAGGTATAGCCGGATTCGTCGCCGAGCACGATCACCGACAGCACCGACGCCAGGCCGAAGCCCGCGGCCACGGCGAAGGAGCGCAGGGCGAAGGCGGTGTCGCGCGCCTTTAACAGGTACCAGCTGGAGACGCCGAGCACGAACAGCGAAGCGGTGACGTAGCCCGCGGCCAGCGTGTGCACGAATTTCACCTGTGCCACGGGGTTGAGGATCACATCGACGATGGAGGTCAGTTCCATGCGCATGGTGACGTAGTTGAATTCCGCGCCTACCGGGTTTTGCATCCAGCCGTTGGCGATCAGTATCCACAGCGCCGACAGATTTGAGCCTAGGGCCACGAGAAACGTGACCAGCAGGTGCTTCTGTTTCGACAGCCGATCCCAGCCGAAAAAGAACAGGCCGACGAAGGTGGATTCGAGGAAGAACGCCATCAGTCCTTCGATGGCGAGGGGCACGCCGAAGATGTCGCCGACGTAGTGCGAGTAGTAAGCCCAGTTGGTGCCGAATTGAAACTCGAGGGTGATGCCCGTGGTTACTCCCATTGCGAAGTTGATGCCGAACAACTTGCCCCAGAACTTGGTCATGTCGCGATAGATGCGCTGCCCGGTCATCACGTACACCGATTCCATGATGACCAGGATCCACGACAGGCCCAGCGTGAGCGGCACGAACAGGAAGTGGTACATCGCCGTAGCCGCAAACTGCAGCCGCGACAGGTCTACGATTTCTTCAGTGGGTAGCATGGTCCGTGGGTCCTGGGTTGAAACTGCGCGGGGAAGAGGGTGTGACGGCAGCGGGCGTCTCGATCAGCCGCTGCTGCATGCGTTCCGGCGGCAGTTGCATGTGCTGCGCTTGCGGTGCGGAAAAGAACAGGTACCAGATGGCGAAAAGCAGGCTGACTTTGATCGCGAGAATGACCACGATATCGCGCGCCAGGTTGGAGTGAGGCGGCGCAGAGCCTGCTGCATCCGGCTTTGCCGGCTGTTCCGCATCCCTCGGAGGAGGGTGGAGATCGGACATGGAAAATCCCGGAAAAATGACAGGAGACGAGCGAAAAGGCCTGTCGATGCGAAAAGGCCTGTCGATGTTAGGTCACGCATCCGGCCTGCGTTTGACGAATGTCATGCTGCAGGCAGATTTACCGGCGCAGGCGGACGTCCTTCAGTCTGACCCGCGTTGGCACCGAATGGTTCCCGGCGCGCGCAGCCCCAGGGCTTGGGACCCAGGGCCCAGGACCGAGGCTAGACCAGTCCTGCCTGCAAGGCGATCCGCCACAAGCCGCGCGCCGCCGCGTCCGCATATCCGGTGCTTGCGTTCGCCCCTGCAAGCGCCAATGCCGTGCGGTAGCGCGCGCACAGCGCCGGCTCGCCTATCAGTCCGATGGCGGCGTCCGCGCGCGGCTGGGACAGCGCGTCGCGGATTTCCGCGCCCAGCAGCATGCCTGACAGATAATCCGCCAAACCTTCGGCCGGAATTTCGCCGAACAGGCCGAGCGTGCGCGCGCTGAAGATCTTTCGCGGCAGGTCCGCATCGGCGCTCAAACCGCAGCGGACGCCGCGTTCGAATGCGGCCGCATCGGCGCGCGCGTCGGCAGGCATCAGCCGGCCGAGGATGCTGTGCGCGCGCAGCACCGCATACAGTTCGCCGGTCATGTAGGTGGCAAAGCGCGTGATTTCGCCGCCCGCGCTGCGCACCCACTTGCTGTGCGTGCCGGGCAGCACCCAGAGCGCAGCCTCGGTGGTGTCGATTGCGCCCAGCAATTGCGTTTCCTCGCCGCGCATGACATCCGGTGTGCCATTTGCGTCGCGCCAGCTGAGTCCCGGAACGAAATGGATGCGCGCGCCGTCGCTCGCTTGCAGGGCCACCAGGCTCGCGGCGATCCGCTCCAGCGATGCAGGACAGGGCACGTAGGGCGCTTCCAGCCAGCCCTGGCGGCTGCCTATCATGCCGCTCGCGAGCACGGGCAGCGGCCCGAATTCGCCCTGCCACCCCGCGCACAGGCGCAGATACGCGGCATCGAACGCCCGCTCCGCAATATTGAGAATGCCGAGTGCTGCGCTGGCTTGGTCGATGCAGCTTCCGTCCGGCCCCAGAAGATAGGCGCGCATCGAACTCGTGCCCCAGTCGAGGCCGATCAAGAGCGGGCGTTTGTCTGAATTTTCTGACGGTGGATTCGGCATCGAGTCGGACGTTGTGTTGTGAGGAGAGTATATTCGGGCACAGCCCGGAACGCGCGCGCCGGGAACGACAGTTTCGCGCCGAACAGACCGATCAACAAGGGGAGAATCATGTCACAGCCGCTTCTTTTCACGCCGCTGCGCCTGCGCGAGCTCGAGCTCAAGAACCGCGTGGTGGTGGCGCCCATGCACCAGTATTCCGGGGTGAAGGGCTTTGCCAACGACTGGCACCTGATGAATGCGGGCCGCTACGCGGCCGGCGGCGCCGGCCTGGTGATACTCGAATCGACCAAGATCGAGCGCCGCGGCTGCGGCACGGTGGGCGATCTCGGTCTCTGGGACGACGCCTTCGTGCCGGAACTCAAACGCGTCGTCGATTTCGTGCACGCGTGCGGCGCGGCTGCTGGCATACAGCTCGGCCACTCCGGACGCAAGGCGCGTACCCAGCGCCCGTGGGAAGGCGGCCGGCCGCTGGCGCGCGCCGCAGCCGAGGCGCAGGGCGTCGACGACTGGGACGCATGGGAATTGGTCGCCCCCAGCGCCTTGCCCGCGGACGAGGGCGCGCCCTTGCCGCGCGCGCTCGCGCGCGAGGAGATCAAAGCGGTGGCCGAAGCCTGGGGCCGGGCCGCGGCGCGCGCGCACGCGGCCGGGTTCGACGTGGTGGAGATTCACGGCGCGCACGGTTTTCTGATCCACGAATTTCTGTCGCCGCTGGCGAATCAGCGCAGCGACGAATACGGCGGGTCGGAGGCGAAGCGCATGCGCTTCGCGCTCGAGGTGTGCGAGCGCGTGCGCGAAAACTGGCCGCCGGGAAAGCCGCTGTTCCTGCGCCTGTCGGCCGAGGACGACGCGGGCTGGGGGCCGGCGCAAAGCGCCGCGCTGGCGAAACTGGCCAAGGCCAAAGGCGTGGATGTGATCGACTGCAGTTCGGGCGGGATACTCGGCAAACCGCCTGCCGGAGCGGCGAAACCCGCCTACGGCTACCAGGTGCCCTATGCGGAACAGATCAGGAAGGAAGGCGCGATCATGACCATGGCCGTGGGCCTGATCGTGCATGCGGAGCAGGCCGAGCGCATTTTGCAGGAAGGCCGCGCCGACCTCATCGCGCTGGCGCGTGAAATGCTCTACAACCCGAACTGGACCATGGACGCGGCGCAGAAGCTCGGCTTCGATCCGGGGTTCGAACTCGTGCCGCCGCCCTACCGCTATTGGCTGTCGCGGCGCGCGGCGACGCTGCCGGAAATCAAGCCCTCCACCTTCGGCCGGAGCGAGTAGTGGAGACCTTGATTCCGCTCGCGCAGCAGGCCGCCGAATTGCTCAAGCAACGCAAGCAGACCATCGCAGTCTCGGAATCCTCGACCGGGGGCCTGATTTCGGCCGCGCTGCTCGCAGTTCCGGGCGCTTCTGCATACTTCCTGGGCGCAGCGGTGGTGTACACGCCGGTGGCGCGCGATCGGTTCCTGGACATTCCGCGCGAGGCGCTGAAGGGCATGCGCTCGGCGTCCGAACCCTATGCCATGCTCGCCGCGCGCACGGTGCAGGCACGCTTTGCATCATCCTGGGGTCTGGCCGAAACCGGCGCCACGGGCCCGTCCGGCAATCGCTACGGCGATGCCGCCGGACATTCGTGCATCGCAGTCGCCGGCCTCGCGCAGGAAGTGATCACGCTCGAAACCGGCAGGGACGACAGAGTCGAAAACATGCGCGCGTTCGCGGCCGCCGCGCTGACACTTCTGCTGCAGCAACTGTCCAAGTAAGAACGCGTTGCAAAATGAATTTTGCAACGGCCAATATAGGGGAGTATGAGGGGACATCCCCCAAGGGGACTTTCCCCTCAAGGGGGATCGAGACCTTCGGGGCGTATCCCCTCTTTTTAAACGACTCTAATCGGGCGTTAGCGCGGTCGATCAAAGAATTCCGGACACGCCGGCGAGCGCGCCGGCCGCGATCAGCCATACCGGATTCAGCTTGGTGCGCAACATCAGCGCCACGGTCGCCAGCGTCAGCAGCGCCGTGCGCCAGCTGTGATCGGCCGATTGCGCCAGGATCCAGCCGCTCGCGAGCGTGAGTCCTATCGCGATCGGGCCCAGGCCGCCGCGGATCGCGCGCCCCAGGGTCGTATTCGGATTGCGCGCATTCAGGCGCGTGACGCCCAAGGTCAGCGCGATCGGCGGCAGGATGATCGCCAGCGTGGCTGCGATCGCGCCGGCCCAGCCCGACAACAGCCAACCCAACAGCGTCACGAACATCATGTTCGGTCCCGGCGCCGCCTGGCCCAGTGCATAGGCGTCGGCGAACTGCTTGTCGCTCAGCCAGTGGTTGGCTTCGACCACGTAGCGCTGCATGTCGGGCAGGATGGAACTCACGCCGCCTATCGCCATCAGCGACAGCAGCGCGAAATGCAGGGCCAGGGCCGCGAGGTCGGTGCGGTCCATCAGTCTTCCTGCCCCCAGGCCCCGGCGATCGCGAACGGCGCCAGTCCGCCGACGACGGCGAGCAGGGGCCAGCGCAGCGCGCCCACCCCGGCGAGGGCAAGTGCGACGAACAGCCAGGGTCGCCAGTGCCGCTTCAGCGTCGCGGTCATCTTGAGTCCGGTGGCGAGCACCAGGCCCGCGGCCACCGACGACATGCCCGAGAGCGCCTGCTGCACCAGCGGCTGCGCGCCGTAGTGCGTGTAAAGCATTCCGGCTGCGATCATGATCAGAAAGGGCCCGCTGACCAATCCGCCAAAGGCGGCCGCGACGCCGGTATAACCGGCGAAGCGATAGCCGATCATGACCGCCATGTTGCCGATGTTGGGGCCGGGCAGGAGTTGTCCCATGGCGAGCGTCTCCACGAATTCGCGCTGCGTGAGCCAGCCTTTCTTCTCGACCAGGGTGCGGTGCGCCCAGGGCAGCACGCCGCCGAAGCCCGATAGCGCAAGCTGCGAAAAAGCGAGGAACAGTTCGAGCGGACCGATTTCGGGCCTGATGTGATCGTGCGTGGCGCGATCGCGCGCCTCTTCGCCATCGCTTTGCGGCGGCCGGGTCTGAGTCATGGGTGCGTCCGTGGGAAGTGCATCGCGCCCGCATTATCGCAGCCCGAAGACGCCGAGCCAATTGGAATGCAATTCAACGCAATCGAAACGCAATCGGAGCGCAAAGGGCACGATTCGCTCGCTCTGCGCAAGCGCGGGTATGTACCTATATCGCCGGGCCGGCGCGGGCTCTACACTCGCCCGCGCAATAGTCGGCAGTTTCACCGTCGCACAGTGCGGCATATTTTATTTCGGAGTGGTTCATGAACTGGTTCAAGACGTTTCTGACGCATTACGTGCTCTACGGCGCGCTTCTCCTGACGCTGTGCCTGGGCATATTTCCCTTCATCATTATTTACTCCAGTTCCACGACGCTTGCGGGAGTGCTGGACAAGTTCCTTCCCGGCAACCAGCTCGCGCAAAAACTCGAGAACCTGTGGACCATCGTCGGCACGCCGTACGACTATCTGGTCCGAACGGTAGGCTAGAAAGAGCGGGCAAGCCGCGCGGCGCGCGCTTGCTCGTACCGCGCGGGTCGCGGCGTGTCGGCAAGCTCGAGAGCAGGGCATAATAGCGCGGTCGATCTTCAGGCCGCGCAACGATGAATCCGCCCACGACCCGCATAGACCCCAAGTCGGAAGTCTTCCAGCAGCAGCGCGGCGCCATGCTCGCGCTGATCGCGCGGCTGCAGGCGTTGGAGGGGCGTGCCGCCGCCGCATCGGCCGCGTCGAAACCGGCCTTCGACAAACGCGGCGCGCTGCTGCCGCGCGAGCGCCTGGCGCAACTGCTAGACCCGGGCGCGCCCTTCCTCGAACTCGCGGGCCTGGCCGGCTACTGCACCGACGACGCCGATCCCGAGCGCAGCATTCCGGGCGCGGCGGTGATCGCCGGCATCGGTGTCGTCTCCGGCATGCGCTGCATGGTGGTGGCGAATGACTCGGGCATAGGCGCCGGCGCGCTGAGCGCGCTGGGCGGGCGCAAGATCATGCGCTGCCAGGAAATCGCGCTCGAGAACAAGCTGCCTTTCGTGCAGTTGGTGGAGAGCGGCGGCGCAAACCTGCTCACCTACAAGGTCGAGCTTTTCATCGCGGGCGGCGGCCTGTTCTACAACCTGGCGCGCCTGTCCGCGGCGGGCCTGCCGGTCATCGCCGTGGTTCACGGCTCCTCCACCGCGGGCGGCGCCTATCTGCCCGGCCTGTCCGATTACGTCGTCATGGTGCGCGGCCGCGCGCGGGCCTTCCTCGCCGGGCCGCCGCTGCTCAAGGCCGCCACGGGCGAGATCGCCACCGACGAGGACTTGGGCGGCGCCGAGATGCATGCGCGCGTGTCGGGCCTGGCCGAGTTCGTGGCCGAGGACGATGCAGAAGCGATCGGCATTGCGCGCGATCTGCTGGCGAAGATCAAGTGGGAACGCGTCGGTGTGGAGAGCGTCGGTGGCGAGAGCACCGGTGTGGAGAGCGTCAGGGCGAGGCTGGAGCCGCAACGATCGCCGAAGCTGGACGCAGACGAGATCGCCGGCCTGATGCCGCTCAGCACGCGCAAGCTCGTGGACATGCGCGAAGTGATCTGGCGCATCGTCGACGATTCGGAATTTCTCGAATTCAAGCCTTTGTACGGCAAGTTCACCGTGTGCGGCCTCGCCGCCATAGCCGGGCACAAGGTCGGGTTCGTCAGCAACAACGGCCCGCTGGATCCGGCCGGCGCGACCAAGGCGACGCAGTTCATCCAGCTTTGCTGCCAGGCGCAGACGCCGCTCGTCTACCTGCAGAACACCACCGGCTACATGGTGGGGACCAAGTCCGAGGCGGGCGGCATGATCAAGCACGGCTCGAAAATGATACAGGCCGTGTCCAACGCGAGCGTGCCGCAGATCACCTTCATGTGCGGCTCGTCCTTCGGCGCCGGCAACTACGGCATGTGCGGGCGCGCCTTCAATCCGCGTTTCGTTTTCAGCTGGCCCAACGCGCAGACCGCGGTGATGGGGCCGGAGCAGGCGGCCAACACCATTGCCATCGTGGCCGAGGCCGCGGCGGCGCGCAAGGGCCGACCGGTGGACCAGCCGGCGCTGGACCAGATGAAGCAGGACATCATCGACAATTTCGAAAGCCAGATGAGCGCGTTCCACACCAGCGGTCTCCTGCTCGACGACGGCGTGATCGATCCGCGCGACACGCGCAAGGTGCTCGCTTCGGTCCTGGCGATCTGCGCCGAAGCGGAGGCGCGGCAGCTGCGGCCGATACAATTCGGGGTCGCGCGGCCATAAGTCGATATTGCGATGAGGAATTTGGGTTGACCAAGTTCCGGTGACACCGGACGATA
>CAYNVY010000037.1:0-27196 GCA_964400745.1 uncultured Enterobacteriaceae bacterium
CCGTAGGACTTGGCCAGCTCCACGGCTTCGTTGATCACCACCTTGTAGGGCACATCGGGCACGCGGGCGAGTTCGTAGGCGCCGAGCAGCAGCACGCCGCGCTCGACCGGCGACAATTCATCGACTGGACGGTCCAGCAAAGAGGCGAACGCCGCTTCGAGCTCGGCCGCGTCGGCGATCACGCCGTCCAGCAGCAGGCCGAGATAGTTCTGGTCGGCCTTGTCGTAGCCCTTGAATTCGGCGAGGTGGGCGCGGATTTCGTTGGCATGCTCGCGCGCGAGCAACCACTGGTACAGGCCCTGCAAGGCCAGTTCGCGCGCCTTATGCCGTGCGCTTTTCATTCCGGATTTCCCTGATCAGATTGGCCATTTCCACCGCCGCCTCGGCGCAATCGCCCCCCTTCTGCGCCACGCGCGCCAGCGCCTGCGCCTCGGTGTCGGTGGTGAGAATGCCGTTGGCCACCGGCAGCCCGGCATCGAGCTGCACCTGCATGACGCCGGCTGCCGACTCGTTGGACACGACTTCGAAGTGATAGGTGTCGCCGCGCACCACGGCACCCAGCGCGATCAGCGCGTGATAGTTCCCGGTAGCGGCGAGTTGCTGCAGCGCCAGCGGGATTTCAAGCGCGCCGGGTACGCTCACCAGGGTAACGCGGCCGGGCGCGACGCCGAGCGCCCTCAGGCGTTCCAGGCACGCGGCGAGGAGGCCCGCGCCGATGGCCTCATTGAAGCGCGCGCGCACGATGGCCACGCGCAGGTCTGCGCCTTCGAGTTGCGGCTCGATCTGCCTCATGTCTTCTGCGCCCCGGTGTCGCGCTGCGGCTGCACGTATTCGGTCACCTCCAGATCCCAGCCCGCCATACTAGGCATCTTGCGCGGCGCCGCCATCAGGCGCATCTTGCCCACGTCGAGGTCGCGCAATATTTGCGCGCCTATGCCATAGGTGAGCAGCTCCATTCTCGTCACCGCCCAGGGTTTGGCCTGGCTCGCCACGCGCTGGGCCAGCTGCGCCGCGCTTTCGGCGCAGTTGAGGAGCACGATGACGCCGCACTCGGCCGCGCCTAGCGTCGCCAGCGCCTCGTTCACGCCCCAGGAATGCGCGCCCGGCGCGATGTCGAGCAGGTCGAGCACGGACAGCGGTTCGTGCACGCGCACCAGAGTGGGCGTTTCGGTTTCGATCGCGCCGCGCACCAGCGCGATGTGGGTCGCGCCGGAGATCTTCTCGCGATAGGCGACCATGCGGAACGCGCCGTGCGCCGTGGCGATGTCGCGCTCGGCCACGCGCTCGACCAGCGACTCGTTCTGGCTGCGAAAATGAATCAGGTCGGCGATGGTGCCTATCTTCAGGCCGTGCGCGTTCCCGAATTCGATCAGGTCGGGCAGCCGCGCCATGGTGCCGTCGTCCTTCATGATCTCGCAGATCACCGCGGCGGGCGTGAGGCCGGCGAGCTCGGTCAGATCGCAGCCGGCTTCCGTGTGGCCGGCGCGCACCAACACGCCGCCGGGCTGCGCCGCAATCGGGAACACATGCCCGGGCTGGACGATGTCGCCGGGCTTCGCCCCGCGCGCCACCGCCGCCTGCACCGTGCGCGCGCGGTCGTGCGCCGAAATCCCGGTGGTGACGCCGCTTGCGGCCTCGATCGAAACGGTGAAGGCCGTGCCGTGGGAGGAGCGGTTGTCCTGGGACATGGGCGCGAGCTGCAGCGCCCGGCAGCGTTCCTCGGTCAGGGTGAGGCAGATCGGGCCGCGGGCGAACCTGGCCATGAAATTGATCTTCTCGGGCGTGACGAAATCGGCCGCGAGCACCAGGTCGCCTTCGTTTTCCCGGTCCTCCTCGTCCACTAGGATGACCATGTTGCCGGCCTTGATGTCGGCGATGATCTCCTCGGTGCGGCTGATGCAGGCGTTCGGGTGCTGCTCGAACAGGCGGTGGACCGGATTCATCTACTTGGGCTCCATGTGCAAGGCGCCGATTATAAGAGCTTATTGCCCAATGAGGGGCGCATCCCCTCCTGCGCCCGAAATCGGGGGCCGTTGCGGCGATACCGAAAAGGCCTGAGAACGCCCCCGCCCGGCCGCAGCCTTGCCGTAGTCTAGTGTTTGACCGAAGCGCCAATGCCGTGGATACTTTCGCCCTTGCGCCTAGACGCGCCCCCAATTTGCACGGCGACCCGTCTCCCCCACATGCTCGCATTCGTACTGCGCCGTATTGCCCAAGCCGTGCTGGTCATGCTCGCGGTCGGCCTGATCGCGTTTTCGCTGTTCACCTTCGTCGGCGACCCGGTCGCGGCCATGCTCGGGCAGGACGCGACGCCCGAGGCGCACGCGCGCGTCACCCAGCTGCTCGGCCTGGACCAGCCCTTTTACGTCCAATACCTGAACTTCCTCACGCGCGCGCTGCACGGGGATTTCGGGCTGAGCCTGCGCCAGGCGCGGCCGGTGTCCGCGCTGTTCATCGAACGCCTGCCGGCGACGCTCGAACTCTCCCTCGCCGCGGCGCTGCTCTCGCTGGCGGCCGGCATCCCGATGGGGGTGTACACCGCCCTGACGTGCAATCATTTTAGGGGGAAATCGTGAACAGACTCTCTGCAGTATTCGTCGTTGCATTCGGTCTTCTGTCATCCGTTTCATTTGCTCAACAGGGTCCGGCGAGTCCGTCAGCCCCCCCTGTCGAAGCACCTCTCCCGCTGCTTTCTGGCGAGTACTGGGGAAACATTGATGGCAATCGTGGATGGCATGCGTTTCAGATGGTCATCAAGCAGAACCTGAAGACGCTCGAAGGTTCGGTTCACGTCTTCCAGGCACACCGTTCCTGCACCGATATAGTGCCGATTTCTGGCACGATCCAGAATGACGGTACCGTCGTAATCAACGCTCCAGGCGTGGTACAGGGCTGTGATAGAACCTTTACCTTGAAGTTGATCTCTAACGACGAACTAGCTGGCGAGATGGTCACTCCCAGTGGTTTACGTCGCGTCAAAATCGAAAGGAAATAGCGACTGCGCTAAAAACCTGAACGGTCGATACAAAGGAGAGACCTCAATGGTTATTCGAGCGTTGCTCGCTGTTTTCATCCTGCTGCTTACAGTATCGGGACGAGCGCAAACGTCGACGGCTCCGCCACGCACAGTTGAGGACATACTCGCTTTACTCGATCAATACAGGCCCGATCCGATAGCGGTGCAAGAGTTGATCGATTCTGCAAATGCGGAACCACCAAGAGTCAATAGTCTCTCGGACTTTAGCGAACGACAGAAGCTTGCCGTGTTCTTTCACAAACGCTCACGTGCAAGAGGATTGATTGGAAAGGCAGAGCAACAAATTGCCGATCTCAGGAAGGCGCTGGAGTATGTCGGTACCGGTGCGACGCAAGAAGAATTCGAAGGGATAGGCGACAAAGGCTACATCCTTCATGACCTGGCCATTGCGGAGGTATCGGGGGGAAACTGGCTTCGAGCGTTAGACGCATGGCAGAGCCAGATTCAACTTCTTGGCAGTGGTCGCGGCAGAACTATCTGGACATGGACGGCAATTGCCAATATTCACGCGGCGGCTGGCGACATGCAGTCCGCACGGATGGCCATGGACAACGCGGAAAGCATGTATGCGAAGACTAGGACTTGGCAGTCGTACCCGATATTTGAGCACAACTGGAAATTGGCGATCGAGCAAGGGCGGGGTGACTTGCTAAGATGGGAAGGAAACTACGTTGAAGCGGAGAGACGCTATCGTCGAGCGATCGAGGAAAGCAAACTCGAATACGACGCCAACACTTTGAGGCGGGGTTATCGGAAGGACGATGTTCCCATAGGCTTAGTTATGGCAAGTTGGGCACGTTCGGAAGCAGGCCTGTCGAGGACTCTGCGCGGTCAAGGGCGACTGCCGGAGGCGGAGTTTCATGCTAGAGCCAGCTTGGTGAGAACCTTGCAGATCAGCGGTCGCTATGCCCCATTTGCCGCATCAGCGACCGTTGAACTGGGAGCGATTATCTTCGAGTCTGGGCGTTTTCCAGAGGCTGCGGCCTTGGCGCGGGCGGCGATAGAAAGCTACGAGAAAGCCGGTGTTGCATCCGAATCCATGGCACTGGCAGGAGCACGCCAGGCACTCGGCGCATCGCTTGCTGCCCAAGAACATTGGTCTGAGGCTATCGCCATTTTTGATGCGCGCGATCAGGCACTTGCTATCGATCCGGCTCAGTACAAGAGATTTGGCAGCGACGATTCATTCTGGGGCATCGCTCTGCTGCGAACTGGTCAGCACAAGAAGGCACTGGTGATGCTCGAGAGCCTCTACCGCAAGCGCCTGACTCGCCCACTTGCCGCTACCGACTATTTTTCTGCAGAATCGCGCGGCTTCTATGCCATGGCACTGGCTGCTGACGGTCAGGCCGATAAAGCCTTGATTGAGTTTCAGAGTGCGGTTCCTGTTTTGCTCGAAGAAGCTCGGCGCAATGTAGGGGGTAGAAACGCCGGCGCCACCGCGCGACAAATGCGACTGCGATGGATTTTTGAAGCCTACATGAAACTGCTGGTCGATCTGCGCGACTCGCCACTGCTCAAGACCCCAGAATTCGACGCCGGCGCCGAAGCGTTCCGCATCGCGGATGCCGCACGCGGGAGCGTCGTGCAATGGGCGCTCGCCGAAAGCGCCGCGCGCGCCACTCCCAGCGACCCTGTGTTGGCAAACCTCGCCCGCCGCGAACAGGATGCCCAGCAGCGATTCGTAACTCTGTCAGATCTGCTCAATCGGCTGCTCTCGGCACCGCCCGATCAGCAACTGCCCAGAATTCTCGCCGCGTTGCACCAGGATATCGACGCCATTCGTGTCGAGCGCGACAAGCTCAAACTCGATCTAGACAAGCGGTTTCCAGACTACGCCGAACTGATTTCGCCTAAACCCACCACCGTGAGTCAGACTCAGGCTGCTTTGGCAGGAGATGAGTCTCTGATCTCGATCTATGTCGGCGCTGACCGAAGCTACGTCTGGGCCGTGCCAAAGTATGGGAAAGTCGCCTTCGCCGAGGTGGCGCTAACTGATGCCGAAGTGGGGCGACAGGTGGCTCAACTTCGCCGAGCACTGGACGCCGGTGAAATGGAACTGACCGGCGTGCCGCGTTTCGATCTGGCGCAATCCCACGAACTGTACCGCCAACTGTTGCAACCAGTCGAGACAGGTTGGCGGGATGCCAAGAGCCTGATCGTGGTGCCGCACAAGGCGCTCGGACAGCTACCTTTCGCCGTACTGACAACTGCGCCGTTTCTCCCGGACGCGACAGCGGCCAATGCCGGGCTATTCGCAGAGTATCGTCAAGCGCCTTGGCTAATTCGTCGCGCTGCCATTGCACGCCTGCCCTCGGTCAGCACACTGCTAGCGCTGCGCCGGATGCCACAGGCAAGACCAGGACGCAAGGAGTTCGTTGGCTTCGGCGATCCGCTATTCAGTAAGCAAATGGCGCTAGCGGCCAACGACGCTTCTGCGACGCGTCGTCGTTTCCGCAATCTAGGAATCAACACGGTTGCAGCGGCGCCAATGTCGAGCATGGCGAATGCGCCGGTCGCATTGCCGGAAGTGTTAGTGACGAACTCAGCCATGCTGGCACAGCTTTCCCGCCTACCCGACACTGCACTGGAGATCACGAGCATCGCTCGCGCGCTGAACGCCGATACCTCCACTGATGTGTTTCTTGGCAGTGCAGCCAGCGAGAAGAACGTGAAATTCGGGCAGTTAGACAATCGCCGCGTTGTAGTATTCGCCACCCACGGTCTGGTGCCGGGTGACCTCAACGGGCTGACTCAACCAGCGCTGGCGTTGTCGGCGCCTGAGGTTACCGGCAATGTTGGCGAGGATGGCCTGTTGACGATGGAGGAGGTGCTCGGACTAAAACTTAATGCCGACTGGGTCGTGCTTTCAGCCTGCAATACTGCATCGGGCAACGGCGCCGGCAGCGAGGCAGTATCCGGTCTCGGCAAGGCATTCTTCTATGCCGGCGCTCGAAGCCTCTTGGTATCGAACTGGCCAGTCGAGACCGTATCGGCACGTCTCCTGACGACAAGACTATTTGAACAACAGGTATCAGGTCTGTCGCGGGCAGAGTCGCTGCGACGTACGATGATTGAATTAATTGATCAGGGACAATCGCCCGGCGACTCAGGCCAATATTACTTGTATGCACATCCAATGTTTTGGGCACCGTTCACGCTTGTTGGGGAAGGTGGACAATGAAGCCGCCGAGCAACATGGTATCTTGGCCTGAGCAGATAACTCCAATGGGTGGCGGGATCAATTGTTCGACGTAAGATCCTCTAATTGAGAGCGATCTTTGTGGTCGATGCTATAGTAGCAAAGGGGGATATCTTGGTCTGTCGTCTAATACTGTTCTGCTGTTTGGTAATTGTATGCGCTGGTGCAGCAACCGCGCAACAACTCGAGGTGCGTTCGAATAGCACTATCGAGATCATTTACATTACCGCGGCTGACTGTGTGTATTGTCGATCATGGCGTTACATGAGAACTGGAGGATGGACACGCTTTGAGGAAAAAGCCGAGGCAAGACACGTGAATTTGGTGTCTGTGGACAAAGGCGGCCTCAATAGTCACATGAAATCGGACTACTACCCTGAGCAATACCGCAACTTGTATCAACTCTCACCTCAGTTCGGCAATTTTGTTCCAGCTTGGTGGCTATTATTGGATGGCAAGCCTGTATTGCGTAAGGTGGGCGAGAGTGGGTGGGACACCGTCATCGAACCAGCAATAATCAAATTGGTCGCTCTGAAATCATTGGGCGGCGGTACCATTCCGGGTTTTCGATCTGCATCGGCGACGGACGTACCAGTAATTACCGGAAACGTCCAAGATGCGACTGCGGTGCCATATATTGGTGATCGTGGGCGCGATGACTATCGAACTTTCTTGAGCCGCAAATCTCCGCGCGCTTTCGCAATTTCGCGGGACGGTGCGTGGGGCTGGTCGAATCGTACTCAGGATCCTCAACAGCGTGCACTAGACAATTGCAATGGGAATAGCGAGCAACAGTGTCAACTTTACGCTGTGGACAATGAAGTAGTGTATTCAGCGAATCGCCGGTAACGGAAGGCTAAGCAAACACAGGGGGTTGTTGTGCAAATCCTCATCCGAAGACGGTTCCGCATAGCTTAGGACGATCGACGATGAAATCGAGAACGAATTCATTGGGAATTGCAGTATTCCCCATAAGCAAGGACGGCCCGGGCTTCGCCCTCGCGGCGCGGCGGCGAAAGCCGCGCGGCCTCAGAAGTTGGGGTATTTTTCGCCGGCCGCGACGAACGGCGGCTCGCGCCCGACCAGCGCCTCCAGCATGATCAATTCGGCGTCGGTGTGGTTGATCATCGGCGCCGCCACGATCATTTTGATCGGCATCTCGCCGCGCGCATAGATGTAGCGCGGCGCTTCGTGATGTTTGGTCTGCACCGTCTCCCGCGCCTCGGGCATGTTGTTCGCCTGCATGTCCACCGTGCCGTAGCAGGTGCAGACGTAGGTGCGTTCGGCTTCGGCTTCGAGGTAGATGCCGGTGCCGCGGATGCCGAGCGTGGCGGTGCCGGTGACGATGCTGCGCTGCCCGCGGCCGAACACCGAGAGCAATTTGCCCGTCACCAGGCGCAGCGCGCCGGCAAGCGCTTTGCCCCCCGCGGTTTGCAGCTCGCTGTTTTCCCGGATCAGGAATGCGTCGCGGCCCAGAACGAATACGGCCGAGGCGCCCGGAGCGGTCGTCACCGTGTCCCCGGGCGCAAGCGCGGCGCCCTGACCTGCCCGCCTGCCGTTGATCCGGACCTCGCCCTTGAGTTCGGCCATGCCGTCGCCGCGCTTGGAAGCGGCCAGCGCCTCGCGCAGCAAGAGCGGCAGCGCGGCGCCCCCGGCGAGCGCCCGCTTCAGCCATTCGCGCCGCTTCAACTCAAACAGTTCGCTGCCGCGCCTCATCGCGCCGCGCCCGCGCGGCGCCTCATTTGCCGCGTAACTCCCGCCGCAGGATCTTGCCTATGGGCGTCTTCGGCAGGCTGTCGCGGAATTCGACGTGGCGCGGAATCTTGTAGCCGGTCAACTCGCGCTTGCAGTGCTCGAGCACCGATTCTGCGCTCAGGTTGGGATCTTTTTTCACGATCACCACCTTCACCGCCTCGCCCGACTTGTCGTCGGGCACGCCGATTGCGGCGCACTCGAGCACGCCCGGGTGCTCGGCCAGCACGCTCTCCACCTCGTTCGGATAGACGTTGAAGCCCGACACCAGGATCATGTCCTTCTTGCGGTCGGTGATGGTGACGTAGCCCTTGGTGTTCATGTTGCCGACGTCGCCGGTCTTGAGCCAGCCCTCGCGCAGCACCTTGGCCGTTTCCGCGGGCAGCTGCCAGTAACCGGTCATCACCTGCGGGCCGCGGATGCAGATCTCGCCGGTGGATTTTTCGATGTCGCCTTCGCCGGTCCAGAGCGGCAGCTCGTTGAAATCGTCGTCGCGGATCGAAAATTCGGTCGACGAAATGGGCAGGCCGATGCTGCCGTTCCAGGGCGTGCCCAGCGGATTGATGCTCGCCGCGGGAGAGGTCTCGGTGAGTCCGTAGGCCTCGGTGAGATAGCGCCCCGTGACCTGCTGCCATTTTTCCGCCACCGGCTTCAATACCGCGGCGCCGCCGCCGACCACCACCTTGAGTCCGGAAAAATCGAGCTCGCCGAAGCCCGGCGTGTTCAGCAGGCCGTTGAACAGCGTGTTCACGCCGGTGAGCACCGACCATTTCCACTTGGCCAGTTCCTTGACGAATCCGGGCAGGTCGCGCGGATTGGTGATCAGCACGTTGACCACGCCCAGGGTCATGAAGTAGAGCGTCGTCGTGAGGCAGAAGATGTGATACATCGGCAGCGGCGAAATCACGACTTCCGCGCCTTCCTTGAGGCTGCCGCCGATCCAGACGCCGGCCTGTTCGATGTTGGCGAGGATATTGCGGTGGGTGAGCATCGCGCCCTTGGACAGACCGGTGGTGCCGCCGGTGTATTGCAGGAACGCGATGTCGTCCGGCGTGAGCGTCACCGGCTTCAGCTGCGCGCCCGCGCCGCGCGCGAGCGCCGCGCGCAGGCTGAGGGCGCCGTCGATGCGCCAGTCGGGCACCATCTTCTTCACCTTCTTCACCACGAAATTGACGATCCAGCGCTTGGGCACGGGCAGCAGGTCGCCGAGCTGGGTGGTGACCACGTGCTCGACCTGGGTTTTCGCGATCACCTGCTGCAGGGTGCCGGCGAAATTTTCGACGATCACGATGGCCTTGGCGCCGGAGTCCTTCAACTGGTGCTCGAGTTCGCGCGGCGTGTACAGCGGATTGACATTGACCACCGTCATGCCCGCGCGCAGGATGCCGATCAGGGCGATCGGATACTGCATCAGATTCGGGCTCATGATGGCGACGCGCTCGCCCTTGGTCATTCCCGGCAGGCTCTGCAGGAACGCGGCAAAGTCGCGGCTGTGCCGGTCGAGTTCGGCATAGGTGATGCTGCAATCGAAGTTGCTGTACGCCGGCAGATCGGCGAACTTGGGCAGGATCTTTTGCATCAGATCCGGAATCGAACTGTATTTGTCGGCGTCGATTTCGGCCGGAACCCCCGCCGGATATTGCTTCAGCCATACTTTTTCGCTCACGATCTTGCCCCTCCTCGGTTGCTTGAATTCAGGTCTTGTTCCGCCGCTGGCCGCCGGCTTGCGCGCGGCCGCAGCGCGCTGGCCGGGACGCGTGACATTTCCGGATAAGCGTACCACGATTCTTGCGCAGGGACGCGCTGCGCCTGGCCGTACAGGCAGGGGATGACGCCAGGGCGCCGCGCTACGTGGCAGGCTTCTTCCTGGCCGGGCTATGCTGCAACGGACTCGAGAAGTAGTCGAAGTAGTGCTTGTCGCTTTCCATGATGTGTTCCTTCAGCCACACATGAGCGATCTTCAGCGCTTCGCGCGAAACGCCCCCCTTTCTCAAGAGCGACGTCTGCGCCAGGTGGTGCACTTGGGAATGAAACTGCCGGTGTTCTTCGATATGTTGCTCGAGCCCGGGGTAGTGGAGCTTTTGCATCATGCTCTCTTCGAGCGCAAAGTGATCCTGCAGCAGGCCGAGGAGCTTGATGATTTCTGCTTCGGCGCGCAATCTGTCGTCGTCGGTCGCGCCGCGCGCTATCCGCACGATGCAGTCGAAGATACGCTTGTGCTGAAGGTCTATCGCCGGTATGCCAAGCACGAATTCGTCCGACCATTCCCATCCCTTCATAATTCACTCCCAGAATGATCGCGGATATTAGCATGGAGACACCAGCTTCCCGTTGGCGCTGCTGGAACTTCCCGTCGCACACAAGCGCGGCATACGAGGCACGGCTGGAGCAATTTCGCACCGGGCTCGGCAGGATGGACTGACGCTAGGCTCAGCGCGGAAGCAGCAGGTAGACGCCGAGACCGAGCATCGCAAGCCCCGCCGCCAGCTTCAGGAACCGCCCCTCGTTTTCCTGCAGGCGGCGATGGCTCAGGGTGACGACGCCGACGGCGAGGAGGGCGACGTCATCGAGCATATACATGAGGTTGTAGAGCAGCAGGTAGCCGTAGTAGCTCGCGCCGTCCAGCCGGTGCAGCGTCAGTATGCGCGTGTAGAGCGCCGGGAAGCCGGAGGTGCACAACAGCTCCACCACCTGCACCAGCACGGCGAGCACTGCCGCGGCGACCAGGGCGGGCCCCAGGCGCTCGGCGCGCAGAATCGCGCGCATCCGCGCGTAGATGCCCGGCTTGGCCGCCTCCGGGATGGACAGGGTGATACCCCGGCCGAACGCCGCGAAATCCTTGAGGTTGATCGCGCCGGCAACGATGGCCAGCACGGCGATCGCGATCTCGGAGATGCGCGACAGCCCGATCAGCAGGAACAGGTTGAGCCAGGCCGCCATGAAGGCGAAATAGGCGATCCCCTGGATCGCGACGAATGCGCCCGCTATGGCCAGCATCCTGCGCCGGTCACCCAGCGTCGCGAGCATCGAGATCATCAGCATCAGCACCCACATCGAACATGGATTGAAGCCGTCGAGAAGTCCGATGACGATGGTGAACAAGGGCAGCCCGAGGTCGTCGACGCTCACTTGCCGGCCGGTGAACGGAATTTCGACCGCGACTTGGGCCGGCGCCTTGCAGGAGATTTCGTCGGCCACGCTGCACACCGGCGCGCCGCCGGCCGGGGCGGGTCCCTGCTTCCGATCGAGCGCCGAGCGTATCTGCGCACCGGTGGTCGCCGCCGTATCGAAGCCGACGATCAATTCGGCGCCGACCAGCATGATCGGCACGCCGGGCTGCGCAATGCCGGCCTGGCGCGCAATCTCGCCCAGACGGGCGAGTGCGCCCGGATCGCGCCGGATGTCGACCAGGGTCACGCGCAGACCCGGCCGCTCGCGCGCGAGTTCGTCGAGAAACGCCCTGGCCGCCTCGCAGTGGGCACAGCCCTCTCTGACGAAGACCTCGATCTCGGGCGGCGGACTCGCCTGCTCTGCCGCTGCCGGGAGTGCCTGGCCCAGCAGCAGCACGGCGGCCAGAATGCCTGCGCCGGCCGCGAGCAAGGCCCGATACCACGGGCAGGCTGCGCCGCTTCTTGCCCTGGCCCGCATCGTTTCAGCGCGCGTCCGTGAGCAGAACCGCGGCGCCGCGCACCCGGTCCGCGCGCCGCCTTACTTGCACTCGCGCTCGATGCGGACTTTCATCTCCTTTTGCCGGCGCTGGTACTGATCCATCACTTTGTCGTCGGCGCCGGCCTGGATGCGCTTGTCGATGTCGGCCAGTTCCTCGTTATAGTTTTCGCACTTCGCCTGGTGTATCGCCTGCTCGCGCTGCTGGCGTTTGGCGGCGGCCTCCTGTTGACGCTTCGGTTCGGCGCCGGCTGCGGCGGATGCGCCGGCGTCGGTCTTGGGCCCCTCGCACGGGCGCTCCTGGAACTGGTTGCCGCAGCGGTACATTTTCTTCTGCGCCAGCGCCGCGCTGCCACTGCAGGCGATCGCAAGCGCAAGGAACAGTCGGAACATGATTCTCTCTCCAGATTGAACTATGCCATTAAGCGCAGCAGCGGCTCCGGACCTGCCGCCATGGTACCGCTTTGACCGCCGCCCTTCCAGCTCAGGTCAGCGGTGAGCGGTGAGCAGTGTCCACCTCCGCGGTGCGCGGCGCTTAGCGGTCCGACGCGCGCTGCAGCAGCGCGCGCATGACTTCGGCATGGGCCGCGTCGTAGCCGCCGCGCGCGAGGCCCAGGGGAATCGAGCGCAGCGCCAATTCGCAGTACAGCCGCAGCGCATCCGGGCCGATGCGCTCTAGATCCGCCAGGTGCTTCTGTATCGTGCCGATATCGCCGCGCGAATAGGTGCCCGCCAGGCCCTGCACCAGACCCGAGCGCTCCACCGCGGCGGCGGTGCCGCGCAGCAGCGGCAGCAGCGCCTGCAGGGCGTCCTCGCGCTCGATGCCGAAGCTTTGCCACAAGTCGGCGGCCTGCTTCAGCAATGCGATGACGAAACCGCCGGCGTAGTGCGCACCCACGTGATAGCGCGCGCGGCACCCGGGGGGCAGGCGCAGGGTGCGGCATTGCAGCGCCGCCGCGAGCGATTCGAGTTGCGCCAGAAAGGGTTCTTCGGCTTCGATGGCGATGCTGCAGCCCGGCAGGCCGGCCAGCGCCACGTCCGGATCGGCGAAGAGCTGCAGGGGATGAAAGCCCCCGGTGCGGGCGCCGGCGCGCGCGGCCGCGGACAGCGCCGCCACTTCGGTCGCGCCACTGCAGTGGACGACCGCCGCGCCGGCGCGCCAGTCTAGCTCGGCCACGACCGGCGCGATCGCGTCGTCAGGGACCGTGACGAACACCAGATCGGCCGCGTCGACCACTGCCTGCGCGTCGACGACCGCCTTGCACCCGTCTATGCGCTCCGCCAGTTGTTGCGCCGATGCCGGGCTGCGGCTCGCGACGGCGACGACCGCGTGTTTGCCGCCGGCCAGCCCCCAGGCGAGCGCCTTGGCCACGCGGCCCGCGCCGATGAAGCCGATGTTTGGTGCGAAACGATGGTCGAGCTGCATTGCCGGGCATCCCTCACGCGCAGAATGCGCGAATTGTAGCTGCGGATTCTACCGCCCCTTCAGCTGCACCAGCAGCACGCCGCAGAGCGCGATCGCGCCGCCGGCGAACGACAGCGCGCCCGGCACCTCGCCCAGCCACGCCCAAGCGATCGGAAATGTCAACACCGGCACGAGATACAGGGCGCTGGATACCTGCGCCACCGGCAGGCGCGCCAGCGCATAGGACCAGAGCGCGAACGACATCGCGCCGGGGAGCAGCGCCAGGTAGAGCAGCGCCCAGTTCGCCGCAGCCGGCGCCGCCGCGACGCTCGCCGGCAGGCCGGGAGCGAACACGCACAAACCCAGGGTCGCGGCGACGAAATAGTAGGCGGTCACCGGAACCGCCGGCAGGCGCCCGAGCAAAGGCTTCTGCACCACCGAGCCGGCGCTGAACGCGAGCGATGACAGGAGCAGCAAGCCCGCGCCGGGCTCGAACGCAAAATTCGCTGCCCCGGCCTCGCCCCAGGCGATCAGCGCTGAACCGAGGAAGCCCAGGACGATGCCGGCCACGGCCCTGGCGCCGAGTCGTTCGCGCAGAAAGAAGTACCCGAGCAGGGCGGCGAAGATGGGCACCGTGTCGATCAGCACCGCCGCCGGCCCCGAACTGACCGTGCGCATGCCGTAATTGAAACCGAGCTGATACAGCGTGCCGCACAACAAGCCGGTCAGGGCCAGAGCGGGGAGGTCTGCGCGCCGCGGCAGCGGCGCGCGCACGACGAAGCAGTAGGCGAGCAGGACCAGCGTTGCCAGAACGTAGCGGGCAAGCGCCAGATGTCCGGGCGGGTAGGCCGCAAGCGCGATGCGCGTCGCCGGAAAGGAGCTGGCCCAGACGACCAGGGACAGCAAGAGCGCGGCAAGTGCGCGCCCGTCCGGGGTAGAAACGCGCACACCTCCCACTATTCGCCGCGTTCTGCGTCCCGTTCCGCGGCCTTCTTCTCGCGCAGTTCCTGCGCGAAATCGAGCACGGCCTGCGCCAGGGCGACGCGGTCCTCCTCGGTGCGCATGATCGTCGGCGCGACCGCGACTTCGATGGCGCAGGCGCGTATGTCCGCGGCGGCCGCCGCGTCCACGGTGTCGATCACGAAGCCGTCGATCAGCCGGTAGTATTCGAGCGCGGCGCGGCGCGCCGACGCTTCATGCCCCAGTTCCTGCATCATCTTGGCCGCTGCGCCCTTCAGCGCCTTGTTGCCCACGATGGGGCTCACGGCGATCACCGGCACGCCGCGCTCGCGCAGCAATTCGCGCATGCCCTGCACCGCCAGGATGGGCGCGATCGTGTGATAGGGGTTGGCCGGGCAGATCACGATGACTTCCAGATCGGGCGCGTACAGCGCTTCCAGAACTTCGTCCGGAATGCGCGCCGCATCGGCGCCGGCGTACAGGAATCCCTTCACCACCGGCTCGCATTCGAGTTCGGTCAGGTACTCGTGGTAGCTCGCCTGCCCGTCTTCGGTCAGTACCACCGTGCGCACCGGGTCGTTGCTCATCGGCAGCACCCGCGACGCGATGCCCAGCGTCTTGCAAAAGCCGAGCGTGATCTCGCTCAGCGAGCGTTCCGCGCGCAGCGCCTCGGTGCGCAGCAAGGGCAGCGCCATCGAACGGTCGCCGACCCGCACCCGGTGCCCGGAGCCGAGGCGATGCAGCATCTCGTGCAGGGCGTAGGTTTCGTTCGCCGGTTCCCAGCCCGCCCCGGGACTCGCCACCTCGGCCAGGGTGTAGAGCATGGTGTCGATGTCGGGCGAGAACGCGAGGCCGAACACTTCGTGGTCGTCGCCGGTATTGACGATGACCGCGAGGTCCTTGCCGCGCAAACGCCGAAAACCGTCGGCAAGTTTTGCGCCGCCGACCTGGCCAGACAATGCAACCACGGTTCCCATTGACCCTCCCTCTGCAGTCCTTGAATTGTAACTGACGCGGGCGTCCGCCGCGCGACGGCACAGCGCGCCGGGGCAAAGCCCCTTGGGCCGAAGCCAGTTAGCCAGTTGAGCTGCATTGACAGCCGACCCTCAGTCATCTAAAGTCCGGCGAAAATGACCTGCGGTCATTTAGAACTCGTAACAAAGTTCATTTTGTTACGGCCGATGCAGCGGTGCCCGGCTACAGCGCTGCCAAACAACGCAATCTTCCACTGGAGTTACGCCGACAGCGTGAGCGCGCCGCTGCGCGCGCTTTGGCAGGGCACGGTCGGACCCGCGGCCGCTTCGAGGAGAGTCTCATGAGCAAGAGCATCGCCGCTGCCGCGGTCCTGGCAAGCGCCCTGGTTGCGGGATGCGAGCGCCCGGCACCGCCGCCCGAACCGGTGCGCCCGGTGCAGCTGACGCAGGTGAGCGTCGGCAATACGGCGGCCACGGCCGTGCTCGCCGGCGAGATCAGGCCGCGCTTCGAAATGGACCTGGGCTTTCGCATAGCCGGCAAGATCATAGAGCGCAAGGTCGATGTGGGCGCGCGCGTCAGGCGCGGGCAGACGCTGGCGCGCCTGGACCCGGCCGACGTCGGGCTGCAGATGGATGCCGCGAAAGCCGCCTTGAACGTGACCGAAACCGACCTTTCGTTCGCCAAGGCCGAGTACGAACGCTACCAGAACCTGTTTGCGCAGAAATTCGTCAGCGAGAGCGCGCTGGACGCCAAGCGCAGCGTCTACGAATCGGCGCGCGCGCGGGTCGAGCAGTCGCGCGCCCAATTCGCGGTAAACCGGAACCAGGCGGGCTATGCGACCCTGAGTGCGCCCGAAGACGGGGTCGTTACCGCGATCAGCGTCGAGGCCGGCCAGGTGGTGGGCGTCGGCCAGATCGTGATAAAACTCGCGCGCGAGGGCGAGCGTGAGGTCGCGATCAGCGTGCCCGAAAATCGCCTCGACGAAATTCTCGGCGCCAAAACGCTGGTGGTCGCGCTTTGGGCCAAGCCGGGAAAAGTGTATCCGGCGCGGGTGCGCGAAATCGCCCCGGCAGTGGACCCGGTCACCCGCACCTTTGCCGTTCGCGTCTCGATACTGAAGCCCGACACCGGCTTGCAGTGGGGCATGACCGCGAACGTCGGCGTCATGAACGAGGGCGCGCGCACGGCCGCGCTCTTGCCCCTGTCGTCCGTCTACCACGCGAACGACGGCGCGCCGGCCGTGTGGATCTACGACCCGCAATCGCACAAGGTGGCGCTGCGCGCGGTGAAGCTGGGCACCTACCGGCAGGACGGCGTTCTGATCGAAGACGGCGTGAAGCAGGGCGAGTGGGTGGTCGCAGCCGGGGTCAACAAACTTCAGCCGGGACAGGTGGTCCGCCCGTACGAGACAGGGGCCAGTGCACAGGCGCAGTCCACCACTGCACAGGCGCAGTCCACCACTGCACAGGTGCAGTCCACCACTGTACCGGTGCAGTCCACCACTGTACCAGTGCAGTCCACCGCTGCGCCGGCGCAGGCCAGTACGAAGCCGGCGCAGACCACGCAATTGCCGGCGCAGCCGACTGCGGCGCCGGCGCCGCCGAATCCCGCTCCGGCACCGCGGCCACGCTCCTGAGGCCCGCGATGACACCATTGCACAAACCCGCAAGCGCCGGCGGATTTTCGTTCAACCTGTCCGAGTGGGCATTGACCCACAGGTCCATGGTGCTGTTTCTGATCATCGTCTGTGCGGTAATGGGCACGCTCGCCTACACCAAGCTGGGCCAGTCCGAGGACCCGCCGTTCACGTTCAAGGTGATGGTGATACGCACCGATTGGCCCGGTGCCACGGCACGCGACGTGGAGCAGCAAGTCACCGACAGGATAGAGCGCAAGCTGCAGGAACTCCCGCTGGAATGGATCAAGAGCTACAGCAAGCCGGGCGAATCGTTCGTGTTCGTCTCGCTCAAGGACGCCATGCCTTCGTCCCTGGTGCCCGATTTCCTGTACCAGGTGCGCAAGAAGATCGGCGATATCAGGGGCAGCCTCCCCTCGGGCATCCGCGGCCCCTTCTTCAATGACGAATTCGGCGACACCTACACCAACATCTACGCGATCACCGCCGACGGCTTCGGCTACCGCGACCTCAAGGCCTTCGGCGACCAGATAAGGAAGGAACTCCTGCGCCTTCCCGGCGTGGGCAAGGTCGACTTCATCGGCGAGCAGGAAGAGAAGATCTTCGTCGAAATATCCAACGGCAAACTGGCCACGCTGGGTATCGACCCGGCGCTGATTTTCCAGACGCTCGCGAACCAGAACGCGGTGACGGCCAGCGGCACGTTCGAGACGCAAACAGACCGCATCTACCTGCGCACCACCGGCGCGTTGGATTCGCTCGATGCGATCCGCGAGCTTTCGATCCGCGCGAACAATCGCGTTTTCCGCCTCGGCGACCTCGCAAGCGTCGCGCGCGGCTACGTCGACCCGCCGTTGCAAAAAATGCGCATCCGCGGCCGCGAGACCTTGGGCGTGGGGGTCACGATGGTGCGCGGCGGCGACGTGGTCGAACTCGGCCGCGCGCTCGAGGCCCAGGTCGCGCGCATCGCGCCGCAGCTGCCGGTGGGAATCGAGATCGAAACGGTGGCGAGCATGCCCCGGTCGGTGCAGCGCTCCATCAACGAGTTCACGCGATCGCTGGCGGAGGCCGTGACCATCGTGCTTGCGGTGTCTCTCGTGAGCCTGGGCCTGCGCACCGGCCTGGTGGTGGCGATCTCGATCCCGCTGGTGCTCGCGATGACCTTCCTCTGCATGTGGCTGTTCGACATCGGCCTGCACAAGATCTCTCTGGGCGCGCTGATCCTGTCGCTGGGACTGCTGGTCGACGACGCGATCATCGCGGTCGAGATGATGGCGGTGAAGCTGGAGCAGGGCTACGACCGCTTCAGCGCGGCGAGCTTCGCTTACACCAGCACGGCGTTCCCGATGCTGACGGGGACGCTGGTCACCGTCGCCGGCTTCCTCCCCATCGCCACCGCGAAGAGTTCCACCGGCGAGTACACGCGCTCCCTGTTCGAAGTGTCGGCGATCGCGCTCGTCGTGTCCTGGATCGTCGCAGTCGTGGTGATCCCCTATCTGGGCCACAAGCTGCTCCCCGACTACACCAAGGGCCGCGCACCCTCGCTCGGCGCGCGCCTGCTGGCAAAGCTGCGCCGGCTGCCGCCGCCCGGGCACGAGTCGGCCGAGCACGCTTCCGAGCACGTCTACGACACCGCCTTCTACCGCGCCTTTCGCCGATCGATAGACTGGAACCTCGCCCACCGCAAGACCGTCATCGTCGCCACGCTCGCGATCTTTCTCGGGGCGCTAGCCTTGTTTCGCTTCGTGCCGCAGCAGTTCTTCCCCTCCTCCTCCCGGCCCGAACTGCTGATCGATTTGCGCCTGCCCGAGGGCAGTTCGTTCGCGGCCACGCTCGCCCAGACGAAGAAAATGGAGGCTATCCTGGCCGAGCAGCAGGGAATCGAAAGCCTCGTCGCCTACGTCGGCGCCGGCAGTCCGCGCTTCTACCTGCCGCTGGACCAGCAGCTGCAGCAGGCCAGCTTCGCGCAGCTCGTGATCGTCACCAAGAGCAACGCCGAGCGCGAGCGCCTGCGCGACTGGCTGATCAAGCTGTTCGACGAAGACTTTCCGGGCCTGCGCGGCCGGGTGTCGCGATTGGAGAACGGCCCGCCGGTCGGATTTCCGGTCCAGTTCCGCGTTTCCGGCGACGACATCGTGAAGGTGAAGGCGTACGCGCGCAAGGTCATGGGCGTGATGCTCGCCGACCCGCAGCTCGCCAATGTCCAGTTCGACTGGGACGAACCGACCAAGGCGATCCGGCTGGTGGTGGATCAGAACAAGGCGCGGCTTCTGGGCGTGTCCTCGCAGGACCTTGCGATGTTCGTCAACAACGCCGTATCCGGCTTCAGCGTCACGAGTTACCGCGAAGCGGACAAGCAGATCGACGTCGTGCTGCGCGGCGCGGCCGACGAGCGCGCGCAACTCACCTTCCTCAAGGACATCGCGCTGCCCTCGCGCAACGGCAAGGCGGTGCCGATCACCCAGATCGCGGACATCAGCTACGAACTGGAGGAGGGCATCGTCTGGCGCCGCGACCGCCTGCCTACGGTAACGGTGCGCGCCGACGTGAAAGGCGATGCGCAGGGGCCGGATCTGACCAAGCGCATCGACCCGCAACTCGCGCCGATACGCGCCGAACTGCCCTTCGGTTATCGCATCGACGTGGGCGGCGCGGTGGAGGATTCGGCGCGCGGACAGAAATCCATCGCGGCGGGCGCGCCTCTGCTGGTATTGGTGGTGCTGACGCTGCTGATGATGCAGTTGCAGAGCTTCTCGCGCACGTTGATGGTCGTGCTCACCGCGCCGCTGGGCCTGATCGGCGTGACCCTGGGCCTGCTGCTGTTCGGCAAGCCGTTCGGCTTCGTCGCGATGCTGGGCACGATCGCCTTGTCCGGCATCATCATGCGCAATTCGGTGATCCTGCTCGACCAGATCGAGACCGATATCGCCTCGGGCATCCCACGCTGGGACGCGGTCGTGGACGCGACCGTGCGGCGCTTCCGCCCTATCGTGCTGACCGCGGCGGCCGCGGTGCTTGCGCTGATCCCGCTGGTGCGCAGCGATTTTTTCGGGCCGATGGCGGTCGCGATGATGGGCGGCATCCTCGTCGCCACCACGCTGACGCTGGGCTTCCTGCCCTCGCTCTACGCCGCGTGGTTCGGCGTGCGGCGCGACGAAGCCCAGACATCAGGGTCTTGACCCCTAGAGGGCGGACTCGAACTCGGCGCAGGAATCCACCCGATCGCGGCGCTGGCGCCGGGGTTCGTGTCACGGGCTCGTGTCACGGGTTAGTAGGCATTTCCATTTTTATGGCACAGTACGGGGCATGAATCCGACACGCCGAACTATGATCGCCCGCCTGCCGCGCCGGCTCGTCCGCCTCGTCCGCCTCTTCCTGCTGGCCGCCTGCGCCGCGCTGCCTGCCCACGCGGCCGAGCTGCGCATAGGTCTGGCCGCGGACGTGACCTCCCTCGACCCGCACTACGTCAACCTCGCGCCGAACAACAGCGCCGCTTCGCACGTGTTCGACGCCCTGGTGCACGTGGACGCGGACGCGCGCCTCGTGCCCGGGCTCGCCCTGTCCTGGCGCGCGATCGATCAGACCACCTGGGAATTCAAGCTGCGCAAAGGGGTGAAGTTCCACGACGGCTCGGATTTCACCGCCGAAGACGTGCTGTTTTCGCTGGAGCGCCCGGCCACGCTGGCCGCGAGCCCGGGCCCGTTCACCGGTTTCGTCAAGCCGATCACGGCGAAGAAGATCGTCGATCCGTGGACGATACAATTGAAAACCGCTGCGCCCTACGCCATGCTGCCCTACGACCTGAACTCGATTTTCATCGTGTCGAAAAAGGCAGCCGCAGGCGCCGGCACCGAGGATTTCAACAGCGGCAAAGCGGCCACGGGCACCGGTCCGTACAGGCTCGTGCGCTTCGCCCGCGGCGACCGCATCGAACTCGCGCGCAACGACGCCTACTGGGGCGATGCGCCCGGCAAGCCCACCGCCTGGGACAAGGTGACGCTGCGCATCCTGCCCGCCGACACGGCGCGCATCGCGGCGCTGCTCGCGGGCGACCTGGACGCGATCGAAAACATTCCGACCGCCGATCTCACCCGGCTCAAGGCCAACGCGAATTTCCGCTTGGAGCAGAAGGTTTCCTGGCGCACGCTGCTCGTGCATCTGGACCAGTATCGCGAGGCGCCGCCGCATCTCACCGACAAGTCCGGCAAGCCGCTGGCGCGCAATCCGTTCAAGGATGCGCGCGTGCGGCTGGCCGTGTCCAAAGCGATCAATCGCAAGGCCATCGTGGAGCGCGTAATGGAAGGCTTTGCGATTTCGGCGGGGAACCTGGTCTCACCTCCCGTGTTCGGCCACGTCGAGGCGCTGACGGCCGAAGCCTACGACCCCGAGGGGGCGAAAAGGCTGCTGGCCGAGGCCGGGTATCCGGACGGTTTTGCGCTCACCCTGCACGCGCCGAACAACCGCTACGTCAACGACGAGCAGGTGGCGCAGGCGCTGGCGCAGATGCTGACGCGCGTCGGCATCCGCGCCAAAGTGGAGGCGATGCCGGCCAGCGTGTTTTTCGGCAAGGCGCGCGCAGGCGAGTTCTCTTTCGCGCTGCTCGGCTGGGGCTCGTTCTCGGGCGATCTGGCGCTGCGCGCGCTCGCGGCCACGCCCAACGCCGACAAGGGCTACGGCGCCTGGAACTGGGGCCGCTACGCGAATCCGAAGGTGGACGCGCTGCTCGAGCAGGGCTTCGCCACGCTGGATGAAAAGAAGCGCGAGGCGCTGGCGCGCGAGGCCGCGAGCCTCGCGCTGAAGGACACGCCGGTGATCCTGCTGCACCACCAGCTCGCTTCGTGGGCGATGAAAAAGGACATCGCCTACCGCCCGCGCACCGACGAGTTCACCTTCGCGCACCACTTCCAGCGGCGCTGAATGCGCGCTGCGAACTGCCTGAAGAGCCGCGTCCTTGCTTGATCTTCGGGCAATCTTCACTGTGCGCAAACGCGCTTCCCGCGCCGGCCTTCGGTGACCGTCTTCATCGTCCGCCGGCTGCTGCAAAGCCTGCTGGTCCTCGCCTTCATGTCGCTGCTGGTGTTCGTCGGCGTGTACGCGATCGGCAATCCGGTGGACATTCTGATCAACCCGCAGGCCGACCAGGCCGACATCGCGCGCGCCATCGCCGCGCTCGGACTGGACCAGCCGCTGTGGCGGCAATACCTGAGCTTCCTAGTGCAGGCGCTCGCGGGCGATCTGGGCCATTCCTTCGCCTACAACATCCCGGCGATACAGCTGATCCTGGAGCGCATGCCGGCCACGCTGGAACTGGCGCTGGCGGCCACCGGCATCGCGGTGCTGCTCGGCATTCCGCTCGGCCTGTGGGCAGGACTTGCGCCCGACTCCTGGGCCGGCAAGCTGATCATGACCGGCTCCATCCTCGGTTTCTCCCTGCCGACCTTCTGGGTCGGCCTGATGCTGATCATGCTGTTCGCGGTCGAACTGGGCTGGCTGCCCGCCAGCGGCCGCGGCCCGACCACGGAACTGTTCGGCGTCGCGGTGAGCTTTCTTTCCTGGGAGGGATTGCGCCACCTGCTGCTGCCGGCCGTCAACCTGGCGCTGTTCAAGCTCGCGCTGATCATCCGCCTCACGCGCGCAGGCACGCGCGAGGCGCTGCAGCAGGACTACGTCAAGTTCGCGCGCGCCAAGGGCCTGACGAACACGCGCGTGGTCGGCGTGCACGTGCTGAAGAACATCATGATCCCGATCGTCACGGTCATCGGCCTGGAGTTCGGCTCGGTGATCGCGTTCGCCATCGTCACCGAGTCGATATTCGGCTGGCCCGGCATGGGCAAGCTGATCATCGACTCGATCAACGTGCTCGACCGGCCGGTGATCGTCGCCTATCTCCTGATCATCGTGAGCCTGTTCATTCTGATCAACCTCGCCGTGGACATTGCCTACTCGCTGCTCGATCCGCGGGTGCGCATCGGCGAGGCGCAAGGCTAGGCCGTGCAGCGCGAACAGACTCCCGCCGGGCGCTTCGCGGCCGACTTCGCCCGCAGCAAGCTCGCCCTCGCCGCTTCGGCCGTGCTCGCGCTGATCCTGCTCGCCGCCGTGTTCGCGCCGCTGATCTCGCCGCAAAACCCCTACGACCTGGCGCAGCTCGACGTGCTCGACGGCCGCCTGCCTCCGGGCTCGAGGTCGGACGCCGGCCTGACCTTCTGGCTCGGCAGCGACGACCAGGGGCGGGACATACTCTCCGGCATATTCTACGGCCTGCGCATCAGCCTCCTCGTCGGCGCGACGAGCACTTTGTTCGCGCTGATCGTCGGCCTCGCCTTGGGGCTTTGCGCCGCCTATTTCGGCGGGCGCACCGACAGCGTGATCATGCGCCTGGTCGATATCCAGCTTTCCTTTCCCGCGATCCTGATCGCCCTGGTGCTGCTCGCCCTCCTCGGCCAGGGAATAGGCAAGACCATATTCGCGCTGATCATGGTGCAGTGGGCCTACTATGCGCGCACCGTGCGCAGCACGGCGCTGGCCGAGCGCAGGAAGGAATACATCGAAGCCGCCGTGGGGCTCGCGCTGTCTCCCGCGCGCATCGTGTTTCGCCACCTGCTGCCCAACTGCCTGCCGCCCCTGATCGTCGTCGCCACGGTGCAGGTGGCGGCGGCGATCGCGCTGGAGGCCACCCTGTCCTATCTGGGCATAGGCGTACCCATCACCGAACCGTCGCTCGGACTGCTGATCAAGAACGGCTTCGATTACATGCTCTCGGGCAAGTACTGGATCAGTTTCTTCCCCGGCATCGCGCTCGTGCTGACCATCGTCAGCATCAACCTGGTCGCAGATCGACTGCGCGACGTGCTCAACCCGCGGCTGCAGCAATGAGCGAGCAAATACGAGAAACGCGAGGGGATGCGCGAGGCGAAGCGCGAGAAGTACCAGGAGCCGAACCCGGGTCCGGCGACGAGCCGGTGCTGCGCGTCGAGCATCTGCGCACCCACTTCCATACCCGGGAAGGCGTGGTGAAGGCGGTGGAGGACGTCAGCTTCTCGGTCGGCCCGGGCAGGATACTCGGCCTGGTGGGCGAGTCGGGCTCGGGCAAGTCGATGACCGGCTTCTCCGTCATGGGCCTCGTCGATCCGCCCGGGCGCGTGGTCGGCGGGCGGATTCTGCTCGGCCAGCAGGACCTGAGAACGCTGGAGCCGGAGGCGATGCGGCGCATCCGCGGCGATCGCGTCGCCATGATTTTTCAGGATCCGATGATGACCCTGAACCCGGTGCTGCGCGTCGATACGCAGATGATAGAGGCGATCCAGGCGCACGCCGAAGTGAGCCGGTCGGCTGCGCTGGAACGCGCGCGCGATGCGCTGGCGCGCGTGGGCATCGCGTCGCCCGCGGAGCGGCTGTCGGCCTATCCGCACCAGTTCTCGGGCGGCATGCGCCAGCGCGTGGCGATCGCCATCGCGCTGCTCAACAAACCCGAACTGATCATCGCCGACGAGCCGACCACGGCGCTCGATGTCACCGTCCAGGGGCAGATCCTGTTCGAAATGCAGCAGCTCGCGCGCGAATCGGGCACCGCGCTGATCTGGATCACCCACGACCTGTCGGTGATCGCCGGCCTCGCCGACGAGATCTGCGTCATGTACGCCGGACGCATCGTCGAGCACGCCAGCGTCGATGAAGTGCTCGATGCGCCGCTGCACCCCTATACCCGGGGACTCATAGACTCGGTACCGAGCCGCAACCGCAGGGGCGAGCCGCTGCGGCAGATTCCGGGCATGACGCCCTCGCTGCTCGAACTCGCCCCCGGCTGCGCCTTTCGCGCGCGCTGCAACCGCGCCGACGGCGCCTGCGCCGAGGATCCCCCGCTCTCCGCCCCGGTCGCAGGCAGACAAGTGCGCTGCTTCCACCCCCTGATTCAACCGGAGCCGGCGTGAGCGTATCGTCCCTGCCCTTGCTCGAACTGCGCGGCGTGTCGAAGCGCTTTGTGAATGCCCTGGATACGGCGGCCCGCATCGCCAATCTGCTGGGCGCGCACGCGCAGGAGGAAGTCGTGCGCGCGGTGGACGCGGCCGATCTTGCGGTGCGCGAAGGCGAAGTGGTCGGCCTCGTGGGCGAATCCGGCTGCGGCAAGTCGACGCTGGCGCGCCTCGCCGCCGGCCTGCTCGAGGCGTCCGCCGGCGCTCGCCTTTGGCGCGGCGAAGAGATCGCGCAACTGCCTGCAGACAAGCAGCGCGCGATCCGGCTCAAGATACAGATGATCTTCCAGGACCCCTATGCGTCGCTCAATCCGCGCATGCGCGTGGCCGATATCGTCGGCGAGGCGCCGCGGGTGCACGGCCTGATCGACGCGCGCGAGCAATCGGACTACGTGGCGCAGCTGCTCGCGCGCGTCGGCCTCGATGCCTCCCTCGCGCGCCGCTACCCGCACCAGTTCTCCGGCGGCCAGCGCGCGCGCGTCGGCATCGCCCGCGCGCTGGCGGTCAAGCCCGAGTTCCTCGTCTGCGACGAAGCCGTGGCCGCGCTCGACGTTTCGATCCAGGCGCAGGTGCTCAATCTGTTCATGCAATTGCGCGACGAATTCGATCTGACCTATCTGTTCATCAGCCACGACCTCGGCGTGGTGCAGCACATTTCGGACCGCGTGGTGATCATGTACCTCGGCCGGGTGGTCGAAACCGCGCCTGCGCAGGAAATCTTCAGCCGCGCCAACCACCCCTATACCCAGGCGCTGCTCGCGGAAGTACCGCGCCTCGATTTGCGCAAGAAGCGCTTCGTTTCGATCAAGGGCGAATTTCCCTCGCCGCTGGCGCCGCCGGTGGGTTGCCATTTCCATCCGCGCTGCCCGCATGCGATGGCGCGGTGTAAAATCGAACCACCCCTGCTGCGAGAAATCGCACCACTGCACTTCTCCGCCTGCCACTTGAACGACGCCGCCTGAACTCGAGCGGGCACTTGAACAAAGCAAGGATATGAACCCAAGACTATGAACCCGGCGACAACACCGACGATCAAGCCCGAAACGCTCTCCATGATCGAGCGCCTGATCGGCTTTGACACCACCAGCCGCGACTCCAACCTCGGCCTGATCGAGTGGACGCGCGACTACCTCAAGGCCTATGGCATAGACTCGCGCCTCACCTACGACGCGGGCGGCAACAAGGCCAACCTGTTCGCCACCGTGCAACCGGGAGCGAAGCCCGGCATCGTGCTCTCGGGCCACACCGACGTGGTGCCGGTGGACGGCCAGAACTGGGCCAGCGACCCGTTCAAGGCGACGCTGAAGGGCGACCGGCTGTACGGCCGCGGCGCCTGCGACATGAAGAGCTACCTCGCCGTGGCACTGGCGATGGCGCCGCGTTTCGCCGCCGCAAGGCTGAAGGCGCCGATACATTTCGCCCTGTCCTACGACGAGGAGGTGGGCTGTCTGGGCGCGCGCGGCCTGCTGGAGGATCTGGCGCGAAACGGCATCCGCCCCGCGGGGGCGATCATCGGCGAACCCACCAGCATGCAGCCGGTGATCGCGCACAAGGGCCGGCGCGGTTTCAAGTGCTGCGTGCGCGGCAAGGAGGCGCACTCGGCGCTCACGCCGCAGGGCGTGAACGCGATCGAATACGCCGCCAGGATCATCACCTACATCCGCCACATGGCCGAGCGCATGCAGGCATGCGAGCCGCGCGACTACGGCTTCGACGTTCCGTTCACCACGATGCAGACCGGAACCATTTCGGGCGGCACCGCGAGCAACATCGTGCCGAGCGAGTGCAACTTCCAGTTCGAGTTCCGCTGCCTGCCGGGCGCCGACCCGGATGCGCTCGAACGCGAGATCCGGGACTACGCCGAAAACGTGATCCTGCCGGAAATGCACCGGACCGATCCCGCCACCAGCATCAGCATCGAGGCCAAGACCGACAACCCGGGACTGAGCACCGACGAAAAAGACGAGATCACCCGCCTCGCGCAGGGGCTGTCGCGCAATCCTTCCACGGCCAAGGTGGCCTATGTGACCGAAGGCGGCCTGTTCCAGCGCGCCGGCATCCCCGCCATCATCTGCGGGCCGGGCTCGATCGAACAGGCGCACAAGCCGGACGAATACGTTTCTCTGGCACAACTGGCGCTGTGCGAATCGTTCATGCAGCGGCTGCTGGAGCAGATGTGCGCGGGGTAGTGCGGCGAACGGGGCGGGTGCGCGCGAGCGCGCCCAAAATGCAAAACGGGACGCGCGGCGTCCCGTTTCTCTTGCCGGGTAGCGGTGATCTATTCCGCTGCGGCAGCGGCCTCGGGCTCGGCGGTTTCCGGCACGATGCGCTTGGTGAGCTTTTCGCGGATGCGCGCCGACTTGCCCGAACGATCGCGCAGGTAATACAGCTTGGCGCGGCGCACGTCGCCCTTGCGCTTCACTTCGACCGAGGCGATCAGCGGCGAATAGGTTTGAAAGGTGCGTTCCACGCCTTCACCCGCGGAAATCTTGCGCACGATGAAGGAGGAATTGAGGCCGCGGTTGCGCTTGGCGATGACCACGCCTTCGTAGGCCTGCACGCGCTTGCGCTCGCCTTCGACCACGTTGACGTT
>CAYNVY010000038.1:0-26472 GCA_964400745.1 uncultured Enterobacteriaceae bacterium
GGGCGCTGGCTGCTCGGGCCGCAGCGCGAGGCGCGCAACGAATACCGCCTCACCGCGATGCTGGAAGGCGAGCGGCGCAATCTTGTCATCGACCGCACTTATCTGGATGAAAGCGGCAAGCGCTGGATCGTGGACTACAAGGCGAGCGGCCACGAAGGCGCTGCACTCGACGCCTTTCTCGACCAGGAGCAGGAGCGCTACCGGGCGCAGCTCGAGCGCTATGCGCAGGCGCTCGCCCGTGGCGATGCCGCGATGCTGGGGCTGTATTTTCCGCTGCTCGCCGGCTGGCGCGAGTGGAGCGCTTGAGGGCAGGCCGGTTTCCGGGACAGGGAGAAGTCGAGACATGCGCGCAATCACCGATATCTACGTCGAACTGGCGGAGCGCATCGCCGCGCGGCTCGGCCGCCCGCGCGTGCTCGCGCTGCATCTGCCGCGGCAGCGCGCGGCGCCTTCGATCGAGGCCGAGTTCTGCGCGCTCGAACTGGAAGGCGGGGCGTTTGGCTTTTCCTTCCTGCTTCTGGGCGACACCGAGCGCCTGCTGCGCGCGCGCTACGGCGCCCTCGATCTCGCCGGCACCGACGCGGCGCTGCTCGCCCGCGGCTACGCCGAGTCCGACCCGGCGGCGAAGGCGCTGGGTTTCGCCGCGATCAACGCGCTGTCGCAGCTGCTGTTCGCGCGCGCGGGCTGGGCTCCGCGGCAGGCGGAGGATTCGCTGGGCGAGCTTGCGCCCGCGGGCGGCGAGCATATCGGCATGATCGGCCTGTTTCGCCCGCTGTTGAAATACGTCGGGTCGGCGGGCGCGCGCTTGACCGTGCTGGAACTGCGGCAGGAACTCGCCGGAGAGCACGACGGGTATCGCGTGACCCTCGATCCGCTCGAACTCGCCGCCTGCGACAAGGTGCTCAGCACCTGTACCGTGCTGCTCAACGACACCCTGGACGGCGTGCTCGCCGCCTGCCGCGGCGCGCACCGCTTCGCCATCGTCGGGCCGAGCGCCGGCTGCGTTCCCGATCCCTTGTTCGCGCGCGGCGTGCACAGCGTCAACGGCCGGCGCGTGAGCGACGCCCCGGGCTTTCGCACGGCGCTGGCCGCCGGCGACAAGTGGGGTTCCTTCGCCTACAAGTACGCGATATCGCGCGACGACTACCCGGGAATCGAGCAGTTGCTGCAGCGGGTGGATCGCGGCCGGGCGTGATGCAGACGCGAGTGCGGCGCGCGCGATAGTCCGAGCGCCGATTCAGCAGTACTCATCCTCTTTGTCGATGCCGAGGGCAATGCTCCCGGACGCCTTGCAGGCGCGGCGGTCGACCGGGCAGGCGCTTTGCTTGTCGCGGGCGACGCTGGCAATGTCGTCTGGCGCATGACGCCGGCCACGTCAAGGTGGAAATTGCCCTCGCCTTGTGTCGGCTGGCGAACAGAGCATTGCGCCACAGCGGAGGAACATTCGATTGTCGCGTCGCGCCTGATGCAACGCGCGGTCAATTGATTCAGCAGGCAGGAGAAATAGCATGCCGCTCAGAAAGGGGTCCAGCCAGTCGGTCGTGAGCAGCAATATCAAGACACTGGTGGATGACTGGAAGAAGGACGGGTCGATAGGCGCCAGCCATCCGCCGACAAAGAAGAAGGCGATCAAGCAGGCCGTCGCCATCGCATTGGGCAAGGCCGGCAAAAGCCGCAATGCGCCGCCGCGCACGCACAAAACCGGCTGATTCCGAAATTACCGCATTCCTGTCCCGATGATATTCCGCCAGCTGTTCGAGCCGCTATCCAGCACGTACACCTATCTGCTCGGGTGCGAGCAAACCGGTCAAGCCGTGTTGATTGACCCGGTCATCGTCGCAATGGACCGCGATTGCGCCGAGCTCAGCCGCCTTGGACTCACATTGGCCTATACGCTGGATACCCACATCCACGCAGATCACATCACTGCCGCGCTGGAACTGAAGCAGAAGGCGGGAAGCAGGATTGCCGCGCCGGCGTACGACCGGCTGCCGTGCACCGATGTCGGCATTGAAGAAGGCAAGCCGTTTCAGGTTGGTGGCATTGCGCTTCAGCCATTGCACACGCCGGGCCACACCGACGGGCATTTCGCGTACCTGTTCGGCGACCGGGTGTTTACCGGGGATGCCCTTCTCATCGAGGGTTGCGGCCGCACCGACTTCCAAAGCGGCGATGCCGGCGCTTTGTACAAAAGCGTCAGAGAGAAGCTGTTCACCTTGGCCGATGATGTTCTGGTGTACCCGGCGCACGACTACAAAAACCGGCACGTTTCGTCGATAGCGCAGGAAAAGAAGCGCAATCCCCGGCTTGGAGAAGAGCGGACTCTGGAAGAGTTCAAGCACATCATGGCGAACCTGCACTTGCCATATCCAAAATTCATCGATTACGCGGTGCCCGGCAACAAGTTGTGCGGCGTTTGTCCCCGCGACCTGCCTGAAAATCTCGAGAAGTACTGCCAGCAGATGACCGAAAGCCCGCAAGGCTGAGGCATTCATCGACCAATAGCCGGCAGGCCGGCGCAATGTGTCATGGAGATCGATCATGAGCAAAGAAAAGAAAACGGGTAATTCCAGAAAACGCAAACAGAAGTAAAGCTCGGCCCCGAACGCAGTTGACGCTGCCCCCCTGTCGCTATTGTGCTTGCGTGCAACGCGACGCGTTCGGCCATGATACCGCCCGGCGGCTGGCTTATACTGGGCATGAGAACTGGGCATAAAAAAACTGGACGTGAGCGCAGCATGAAAAGCTATCGAAAAGAATTGTGGTTCAACACGCCCTCGCGCGTGGCTTTCCTCAACATCACGCCGGAAGTCAGCGAGTGCCTCGCCGAAAGCGGCATACGCGAGGGATTGGCGCTGGTCAACGCGATGCACATTACCGCCAGCGTGTTCATCAACGACGACGAGTCGGGATTGCACCATGATTACGCGCAATGGCTGGAGCGCATCGCGCCGCACGAGCCGGTGCGTTCCTATCGCCACAACGACACCGGCGAAGACAATGCCGATGCGCACATGAAGCGCCAGGTGATGGGGCGCGAAGTCGTGGTCGCGGTCACCGACGGCAGGCTGGATTTCGGTCCGTGGGAGCAGATTTTCTACGGGGAGTTCGACGGCCGGCGCAAGAAGCGCGTGCTGGTCAAGATCATCGGCGACTGAGACGGCGACCCCAGTCCTGCGCGGTCGCGCAAGTAGCCATTCTGCAATCTCAACCAGGAGTATTTCCATGGCAGCACCGGCACGAAGCTTCGTCTATGTTTCCAACGCCGCCGACGGCGACATTTCCAGCTACGCCATGCAGCCCGACGGCAGCCTGCTGCCCGGCGCGTGCGCCAGGGCGGCGGACGTGGTGGGGCCGATGGCGGTGAGCCCGGACCGGCGCTTCCTGTACGCGGCCGTGCGCTCCAAACCGTTCTCGGTGCATGTCTACGCCATCGATCGGGCCAGCGGCTCGCTGACGCCGCACTCGGTGTCGCCGCTGGCGGAGAGCTTTCCCTACATTTCGCTCGACCGGACCGGACGCACTCTCTTCGGCGCCTCGTACCACGCGAACCTGATCAGCCTCAACGCGGTCGGTGCCGACGGGCACGTGGCCGCGGCGCCGCTGCAGGTGATCCCGGTGGGCCGCAACGCGCATTCGATCCGCACCGACGAGAGCAATCGCTATGTCTACGTGCCGGCCCTGGGCAGCGATCAGATATTTCAATTCGCTTTCGACGCCGGCGCGGGCACACTGCGCTCGAACACGCCGGCGGTGCTGCAGCTTGCGCCCGGGGCCGGGCCGCGACATTTCGTAACTTCGGCGGACAATCGCCACCTCTATATGCTGAGCGAATTGCTGGCGACAGTGACCACCTTCACCATCGACGCCCAAACCGGCCTGCTGACCGAGATCGGCTCGGTCTCGGGGCTGCCGCCGGACACCGAACTGCTCCCGGGCGGGCCGCGCGTGGCCGTCGGTGCCGCAAGTTCCGCGCCGCCGCGTAACCGGGACCGGGACATCTGGGCCGCGGATATCCATATGACGCCGGACGGGAGGTTCATCTACATCTCGGAGCGCACCAGCAGCAGCCTCGGCGTGTTAGGCGTGAACGCGCAAAGCGGCAAGTTGACTTATTTGGGCAGCGCGCCCACCGAAGCGCAGCCGCGCGGCTTCGCCATTTCACCTGACGGAAGGTTCATCGTCGCCTGCGGCGAGAAATCGGAAACGATTTCGGTGCATGCGATCGACCCGGCGAGCGGCGCCTTGTCGCTGCTCGCAAAATACCCGGGCGGCAAAGGCGCCAACTGGGTGGAGATCGTCAGTTTCGGCTGAGGCTCCGTGCACCTGAGGCCCCATGCGCCCAAGGCTCACCAGATGGTAGTGATGTCCTTGAGCTTGCGCAGCCTGGCGTCCGAGCTCACCAGCGGGGCCCGATGAAACAGGGAGGTGGCCCCGATCAACCGGTCTGCCGGATCGCCGTGCGAGAACGCGTCGGATTGCGACAACACCGCGATTTCGGGCGTGATCGGCAGCACGCGCAGCCGCCGCGCGGCGATCAGGTCGTCCAGGAACTGACGCGCGTCCATGCCCGGGTCGAGGCGGTCGCGCGCGATGAGCATCGCGATCTCCCACAGGCTGATGTCGCTGCAGGAGAGTTCGTGTGCCGCAGCGGCGGCGTCTATCGCTTTGCGCGCGCGGGCCGATAGGCGCGCCGGGGCCAGGGCGTCGTAGACCAGCGCGTGGGTGTCAAGAACGATCACTTTCCACGATCACTTTCCGCGTCCCATTCTGCACCGGTTGGACTGAGGACGTCGCCGATGCGGCAGCGCTTGCGCGCCGAGATGAGGCGGTCGCGCGCCTGCTCGTGCGTTTCGCTGCCGGCGACGATGCGTGCGATCACCTTTCCGCGCGAGGTGACCTCGATTTCCCTGCCCTTTTGCACCTCGACCAGATAGGCGGGCAGGTTCTGCCTGAGCTCGGTGACATTGACTTTGGACATGGCCGACTCCGATATGTACATGTCAAGTGTACACATTGAGGTGTGGAATGCAAGTCGCGCCGCTGGTGGACGCGCGTCCCCCTCTCCCTCGTTGCGGGAGAAAGGGAGGGGGCGCGAGGCGGCCTATTTCGGCATCGTCGCCTTCGCCGTGGCGTAGAGCTCGGACAGCGGCACCACCCGGCCGTGCAGCGGCAGGATCTTGTCGACGGCGAGATTCAGGCGCTCGATGTTCTGCACCAGGGTGAGGTTGTTCGCGTTCGGTGTCGCCGGCGGCGGGGCGTTGGGCGCAAGCGGCGTATAGACGTCGGCTTCGATCAACAGCTTCTCTTTCGGCAGGTATACCATCTGGAAGGCGTCGTGATGGTTGCCGCCGGTGATGCGGTGGATCGCTATCGTGCGCGTGCCGTCGGTGAGTTCCAGCTTGTCGTTCACCGTGCGGAACTTGGGTTTCTTGCCCGATTTCGCCAGCCGGTCGGGGTTGATTCTGTTCGGTACGGCGAACGCGCGTTCGAAGTAGGCTTTGTTCCCCGCCTGGATGATCAGGGTCGCGCCTTCGGCCACGGCCGCGCGCAGCCCGCCCGAGTGATCGAAATGGCCGTGCGAGTTGATCACGAAGCGGATCGGCTTACCCGGCGCGAGTTGCTTCACCTGATCGAGCACCGGGCCGCTGCGCCCATCGTTGAGCGGCGCCTCCACCAGCACCATGTGATCCTTCATTTCGATCGCGACGCTGTTGTGCGAGCCGCCGGCGATGAACCACACGCCCTCGGCCACCTTGTCCGCGCTCACGCGCTCGGTGGCGTTGCGCACGGCGTCGGGCAGGGCGATGTCGGCCGGCGCGTTGGGCTGCACCTCCTTGATCGCGACGTCCAGCACCGGGTGCCCGCCCTGCGATTGCTCGATGCGGGAGGGAAATTTCACGCCGCCGAAATCGCGATAGCCGGAATAGGTGGTGACGGCGCTGGTCTCGCCCAGCACCGGGTCGGGCAGGCGCGATTCGATGCGCTCAACCAGGTAATCCTCGTTGATGAACGCGGTCGCGTCGAAGCGCCCCGGTTGCGTAAACGAGACCGCAGCCAGCGATTTGCCGCCCCGGGTGCGCCATTCCAGGGTTGCGCTATTCCTGATCGCCGCCTTGATTACGCCGTGCGGCGTGATCCACAGCTGGTGTACCCGGTCGCCGATGAAGCGCGGGCCGGGCACGGCATTGGTGCCTGCCTGGTTCCAGGCGAAGTCGCCGCTGACGAACTGGTCGTTGCGCTGCTGGCCTGACAGCGGGTAGCCGCCGCCGCCCCGGGGTTCGGCGCGGCTGAGGGTGATCTCCTCGCGCATCGAGGCGGTGTCGTAATTGATGCTGCGGATCTGGCTGTGGACGGTGATCTTCGGCCACGCGGCGCCCGGCGTGAACGCCTGGCCGAAGGTGTAGCCGGTGCCTTCAGCAGTGTAGCGGATCGACTTCAGGTCGCCGGCGCCCATGGCGGCCGAAGCGCGTCTGAGCACCCCCGCTGCCTCTACGCCGGAGGCCGTGCCGGGCAGAAACGCCAGGGCGGCCGCCGACAGCGTCAGCACGGTCAATGCCAGTCGCGTAATCCGTTGCGTAATCCGTCGCGTAGTCCTTTTGCTTGCAATCATTTCGCCTCCCTCGTTTTTGTACGCAGAAAGGTAAACAGCGCGGGCCGCCGTTTATTCCCGGTCCGAGGTTACCGGGGGGCGCCGAGGATGTAAACGCCCGCTGCGCCGCAGCCAAATCCATGTCCGGGACCGGGCTCATTGCACGGCGCGGGCTCACTCGCCGCGAGTGAAAAGTGTAGAATCCCGGTTCATTTAGGAAGTCGATTGCCTATCTTCGAGGATGACACCGCCATGCGCAAATACCTTCATATCGACCTAAACGACCGCACGGTCAGGAACGAGGAATTCGCGGGCGAGCAGATCGCGCGCGCCGGCCGGCACTTCATCGCCAAGACCCTGCTCGAACTGGGGGCGGCCAAAGTCGATCCGCTGTCGCCGGACAATCCGCTGATCTTCTCCGCGGGGCCGTTCGCGGGCACGAATTTCTCCAACGCCAACCGCCTCTCGGTCGGCTGCAAGAGCCCGCTCACCGGCGGCATCAAGGAGGCCAACTCGGGCGGGACCTTCGCTTTCGCGCTCGGCCAGCTGGAGATGGCCGGGTTCACGCTTTACGGCGCGTCGAAGGAGTGGGTCGTCATCCGCATCACCAAGGAAGGCGCCATCACCTATGAAACCGCCGAACCGTATATGGGCAAGGGCACCAACGAGGCGGCGGCGCTGCTGTTCGAGAAATACGGCAAGAAGATCAGCTTCGCCATGTGCGGGCCGGTGGGCGAATACCTGGGCCTGATGGCGGGGATCTCCATCACCGACACCGACGGGCGGCCCTCGCGCCTGTCGGCGCGCGGCGGCGTGGGCGCGGTGCTCGGCTCGAAGAAGGTCAAGGCCATCGTCATCGACCTGCACAAGATGCCGACCTTCAAGGACCGCAAGAAAGTGATGGGCGCGATCCGCGAATACGGCGCGCGGCTGCAAAAGGAGCCGGCGATCGACAATTTCAAGCGACTGGGCACGGCCATGATGGCCGACATCATCAACCGCATCGGCGCGCTGCCGGTGCGCAATTTCAGCGCCGGGCGCCTGGTGGAGGCCTCGGAGGGCCCGCTCAAACTCGGCGGCGACTACGTGCGCGAGCTGAACATGAGCCGCGGCGGCAATCCCTCGCACGCCTGCATGCCGGGCTGCATGATCGAATGCAGCAACGTTTATGTCGACGCGAACGGCAAGGAGATCGTGTCGCCGCTGGAATACGAGACGCTGGGACTGATGGGCAGCAATTGCGGTCTGGACCATCCGGACGACGTCGCGCGCGTGAACGCCGTCGTCAACGATCTGGGCGTGGACAGCATAGAGGCGGGCGCGACGCTGGCGGTGCTGATGGAAGCGGGCCTGGGCAAGTTCGGCGACGTGCAATTCATGCTCGAGGCGCTGGAGGACATGCGCAAGGGCAACGAGCGCGGCCGCATCATCGCCCAGGGCGCCGCGCGCGCCGGCGCGCATTACAAGGTCGCACGCGTCCCGGTGGTGAAGAAGCAGAGCATCAGCGCCTACGATCCGCGCGTGGTCGAGGCGACCGGCATCACCATGATGACCACGGCGCAGGGCGCGGACCATACCGCAGGCAATCTGCCGGTGCTTGACTGCAAGGACATGACCACCGCGCAGGTGGTGGCGGCGAGCCTGGAAGTCCAGGCCTCCTGGGCCACGGCGGATTCGCTCGGGCTGTGCATCTTCGGGCGCGCGGTGACCAACGTCAGCGCCGAGCTCATGGTGACGGCGATCAACGACGCGCACGGCACCAGCCTCGACACCTCGTTCATGCGCACCCTGGGAATGGAGGCGATCAAGATGGAGTGGGAGTTCAACCGGCAGGCGGGCTTCACCGAGAAAGACGACGAACTGCCCGAGTTCTTCTACTCCGAGCCGCTCGCCCCGACCAACCGGGCAGCGCGCCATCACAGCGCCGAAGTCAACCGGAGCCTGCGCGAACTGCTTGCCTGAGACGGCGAGGGCCGGTCCAAACGACGACCTCCGGTCGAAGCGACGACCTCCGGTCGAAGCGACACGCCCGGCGTGATCAAATCCACGCCGCTGCGAGGGGTTTGCGCGTTGCCGCCAGGCGCCGGCCGCGCGCAAAAAGGGTAGAATCCGGACTGCTGCAAACTCTTGCAGTGCCGCAATTCCATTTTCATTGGGTGACATCGACATGCGCAAGTATCTGCACATCAATCTCAAGGACCGCACGGTCAAGACCGACGAATTTTCAGGCGAACAGATTATCCGCGCCGGCCGACACTTCATCGCCAAAACCCTGCTTGAACTCGGGGCGGCCAAAGTCGATCCGCTGTCGCCGGAGAATCCGCTGATCTTCTCCGCCGGCCCGTTCGCGGGAACGAACTTTTCGAATGCGAACCGCCTCTCGGTCGGCTGCAAGAGCCCGCTCACCGGTGGTATCAAGGAAGCCAATTCGGGGGGCACCTTCGGTTTCGCGCTCGGGCAGATCGAAATGGCCGGGTTCACGCTCTACGGCGCGTGCGCGGATTGGACCGTCATCCACATCAGCAAGTCAGGCGAGATCAGCTGGCACGGCGCCGAAGGTTTCATGGGCAAGGGCACGAATGAGACGGCCGAGCTGCTGTTCGCGAAATACGGCAAGAAGATCAGCTTCGCCATGTGCGGACCGGTGGGCGAGTATCTCGGCCTGATGGCCGGCATCTCCATCACCGACACCGACGGCAGGCCGTCGCGCCTCGCCGCACGCGGCGGCGTGGGCGCCGTCATGGGTTCGAAGAAGGTCAAGGCCATCGTCATCGAACTGAACAAGATGCCGACCTTCCATGACCGCAAGAAGGTGATGGGCGCGATCCGCGAATACGGCGTGCGCCTCGCGAAAGAACCGGCGATCAACACCTTCAAGACCACAGGCACGGCGATGATGGCCGATATCACCAACCGGCTGGGCGCGCTGCCGGTGCGGAACTTCAGCGTCGGCCGTCTGACCGAAGCCGCCGAAGGCCCGCTCAAGCTGGGCGGCGACTATATTCGCGAACTGAACTCCAGCCGCGGCGGGCAAATCTCGCACGCCTGCATGCCGGGTTGCACCATCGAATGCAGCAACGTCTACGTCGACAAGGACGGCAAGGAGATCGTGTCGCCGCTGGAATACGAAACCCTGGGCCTGGTGGGCAGCAACTGCGGCCTGGATCACCCGGACCAGGTGGCGCGGGTCAACGCCGTGATCAACGATCTGGGCATCGACACCATAGAAGCCGGCGCCATGATAGGCGTGCTGATGGAAGCCGGCCTGGGGAAATTCGGCGACGAAGCCTTCATGCTGCAGGTGCTAGCGGACATCCGCCAGGGGAACGAGCGCGGCCGCATTTTTGCGCAGGGTTCGGCGCGTGCCGGAGCGCATTACAAGGTCAAACGCATACCCGCGATCAAGCAGCAGGGCATCAGCGCCTACGACCCGCGGGTGTGCGAAGTGACAGGTATCTCGATGATGTTCACCGCGCAGGGCGCGGATCACACCGCGGGCAACCTGCCGGTGTTCGACTGCAAGGACAAGACCACGGCGCAACTGGTCGAGGCGAGCCTGGGCATACAGATCGCGTGCGCGGCGGCCGATTCCCTGGGGCTGTGCATCTTCGGTCGCTCGGTCACCAGCGTCAGTTCCGAACTCGTCGTCACCGCGCTGAACGACGCGCACGGCACCGCAGTCGACACGTCCTTCATGAAGACGCTGGGCCTGGAGGCGCTGAAAATGGAGTGGGAGTTCAACCGGCAGGCGGGCTTCACCGAGGCCGACGACGAACTGCCGGCGTTCTTCTACGACGAGCCGCTTGCGCCGAGCAACAAGGCCGCGCGCCATCGCGCCGCCGAAGTCAACCGCAGTTTCCGCGAACTGCTGGCGTCCTGAGTTTTCGCCGATACTCCGTCTTCCCGCACGCGGACACAGGAATTCACTGTTCGCGACGGGGAGAGGCGGGTGAGGGGCTTACAAGCTGGCGCCCCGTTCGAGCCGGCGCAGTACTATCCTCAAATGACCCAGACCATCCGCTGCCCAAATTGCTCCAACGCGATGCAAAAGCGGCGGCTGGAGCGCCACGACGGGGGTGAACTCGACCTCGACCTGTGTTTTGGCTGCCATGTGATCTGGTTCGACGCCATGGAAAGCCCGCAGCTGGCGGCCGGGGCCGTCATGGAGTTGTTGCAGGCGATACGCCGCGAAGAGGGCAGGCAGCGGCAGGTCCTGCGCGACGAACTGCCGTGCCCGCGCTGCAGATCGCCGCTGCTGCGCACCGACGATCTGGTCAAGAACGGGCGCATCCGCTATTTCCGCTGCGAGAAGGACAGGGGGCGCCTCACGCCTTTCCTGCAGTTTCTGATCGAAAAGCAGTTCGTGCGCGTCATGACGCAGCAGGAAATCGGACGCCTGCGGCTGGAGGTGCGCCAGGCGAGTTGCTCGGGGTGCGGCGCGCCGATCGACCTTGCGGAGCGGGATCATTGCGCGCATTGCATGGCACCGTTCTCCGTGCTCGACGCCGACGCGGTCGAGCGCGCGGCGCGCGTCTGGGCCGAGCGTGCCGCGCTGCGGACCCAGGGCCGCGCCGCCGCCGACAAGGCGATCGCGCATGTGCGCAACACCGAGCCGTGGAAATTCGACGAGGGTGCCGACCCGCTGCTGCAGAGCATCAAGATGATCCTCGGCTGAGGGGCAGCGCGCGGCAGCCCGCATTCGCGGTTCAGTTTTCGCCGAAGAGTTCGTTCGACTCCATACTCACACGCACGAAGGTGGTGCGCGCTACGAGTTGTTGCGCTTACGACGCCTTGCGGATCAATACTCGGAGCAGGGCGGCTTTTGAAGGTCAATCGATCCGGACCCGCGCCTGCTCCTGCGCCGACTTCAGGATCGCTTCCAGCGCCGCCACACCCTGCACCTCGTCGCCGCCGGCGATGGCGAGGGCACGCCCGGCCATGGCCGCTTCGGCGAAATGTTCGAGTTCGGCGCGTTCGGTGCTGGTTTGCGGGAAAGCGACCATCTGCGGCTTGTGATTGCGGTAGATATCCTGCGCATCGATGAAGCAGGTCTTCAGCTGCCAGGTGGCCAGGTGCTCTACGTCGCCGACTTCGGCCCAGCCGTTCGAGCCGAACACCTGCATGCGCCAAGTCTCGGCGGTGGCGATGACGGTGCCAAGATAGGCGGTCGCGCCGCCCGAAAACTTGAACAGCATCGACGTGGTGTCGTCTATGCCGAAATCCTGCACCATGCGAAAACTCTGCGCCGTGACCGACTCGAACCGCCCGCCGAGGAACAGCATGGCGTCGACCAGGTGCACGCCGCGCCCGGTCATGCCGCCGCCGGGGCCTTCCTCGCGGCTCTGGCGCCAGTGGTCCCGGCCGAAGCGATACACGCCCGGCCCGCAGAAATTGCCTTCGATATGCAGCAGCTTTCCCAGCCGCCCGTCGGCCAGCATGCGCTTGATCTCCAGCAGCGCCGGCTGGAAACGCCAGTTGTAGCCTACTGCAAGTGTCACCCTGTTTTCGGCGCAGGCGCGCACCGCCGCCTCCGCGCTTTGGCGGGTGAGCGCAAACGGCTTCTCGGTGAATACGTGCTTGCCGGCTCTGGCCGCGGCGATGATCTGTTCGGCGTGTTGCGTGTGCGGCGTCGCGAGCACGATGGCGTCGATCGCGGCATCGGCAAGCACGGCCTCGTAGCGCTCGTGCATTGCCAATCCATGGGTGCCGGCGAAGGCCCTGGCTTTGTCCGGGGTTCGTGTCATACCGGCGACGAAGCGTATCTTGTCGCTCTTGTTCTGCACACTGGCGACGAGGTTTTGTCCCCATTTGCCCAGGCCGACGATTGCTGCGCGGATCATGAAATGCTCCCCCTGAAATTTGTCTGAATTGCGCCGATCAGCGTGGTGTCACGGGGCCGGCCTCGTCATTGTTCGAGCGGCGCACGCCCGGCATACTCGGCGGCCGCCGCTTCCACCGTCACGAACACCGCCCCCCCGTCCTTCAGCTTCCTGATCAACTTTTCCAATATCAGCATGCGTCCACCGCGCCCGATCACGTACGGATGGAAGGTGAAGGTCAGCACGCCCCATTTCATGCTCTTTTTCAAGTAGGCAAAATCGCCGAGCCAGTTCTCCAGCACCAGTTTCGAGTTCTTCAGGCCGGGCAATACGAACTCCTTGGTGCGCAGCAACTCGAAATGCGGATGATCGTCCAGCGTCCAGCTGACCGGCATTTCAATGAGCCGGGTGGGTTTGCCGAACCGTGCCGGTTTGTCCGGCGCGATCACGTCGCCCAGTCGTACGCGGTAGGGGGTGAAATCATTCCCCATCATGCTGCTGTCGTAGACGAAGCCGTGCTTGAGCAGCAGTTCGACCGAATGCGGCGAGAGGTCCCAGGACGGCGAACGGTAGCCGCGCGCGTGGCGGCCGGTGAGCTTTCTGATTTGCTCGTTGGCGCGCACCAATCCCTCCTCCTCCTGCCTGCGCGTGAGCATTGCCGGTGCCACATGGGTCCAGCCGTGGTGGCCGATTTCGTGTCCGGCATCGAATACCTCCCTGCAGCGGTCGGGGTAGGTCTCCAGCGTGTGTCCGGGGATGTACCACGACGCCGGTATCCGATATTTCTTCAACAGCGCGAGGATGCGAGGGGCGCCCACATCGGCGCCGAATTCGCCGCGCGACAACGGCGTCGGCGACACCAGGCCGCGCGCGATGAAACCCGACATCGCGTCAAAGTCGAAACTCAAGCAAACCAGGTGCCGTGCCATTTGCTGCTCCCAGAAAAACCCGATCGGGACTCGCGCTTGCGGCCCGCATGGTGCGAAGCGCAAGCGCGCTGCCAGTCGGTCACGTGCTGCCTTGACAATATTCTAGCGCGATGCCAGCATCGGGCGCAGATTATCGAGGTGCCGCAGTCGCTGTGGACAAAGTCGCTGTGGACAAAGACGGGGATTACACCATGCAAGCAAACAGGCGGCGCGTCATTGCGGGGCTGAGCGCCCTGATACTCGCCGGAGTCGGACGCGCAGCGCGCGCCCAGGCCTATCCGGGGAAGCAGGTGCGCATCATCGTCCCCGGTGCGCCGGGCAGCGCCATCGACATTCGCGCGCGCCAGATCGCGTCGAAGCTGGGAGAGGCGTGGAAGCAGCCGGTGATCGTGGACAACCGTCCCGGCGCGGGCGGCATCATCGGCACCGAGCTGGCTGCGCACGCGGCCCCGGACGGCTATACGCTCATCTATGGTTCCATCGGCACGCATTCGATCAATGCATCGCTCTACAGCAAGCTGCCGTACGACCCGATAAAGGATTTCACGCCGATCATCACGGTCCTGATCGGGCCGTTGCTGCTGGTGGTCAACCCGAAACTGCCGATCAAATCGGTCGCCGACCTGATCGCCTATTCCCGGAGTACGCCCGGCGGGTTGAGCTACGCGTCATCCGGAAGCGGTCAGGGGTCGCATCTGGTGGGCGTGATGTTCAATATGCAGGCCAGGACGGAACTGGTGCACGTACCGTACAAGAGCCAGACAGCCGGCCTGACCGATGTGATCAGCGGCCAGGTGGGGGTAATGTTCGACACGCCGTCGACCTGCATGCACCACATCCGCAGCGGCGCGCTGCGCGCGATCGCCACGACGCGCAGCAAGCGCTTCCCGCCGTTGCCGGATATTCCAACGATAGCCGAGTCGGGCATGCCCGGCTTCGACATGGCCGTGTGGGGCGCGATGTTCGCCCCGGCCGGCACGCCTGCAGCCATCATCGAGCAGCTCAACGCCGACATCGGAAAGGCGCTGAGCGCGCCGGACGTGCGCGACAGCATCATCAGCGTCGGCCAGGAACCGGGCGGCGACCGTCCGGAACAGCTGGGCGCCTTCGTCAAGGCCGAAGTCGAGAAATGGCGCAAGGTGGTGAAGGAATCCGGGGCGCGCGCCGACTGAAACGGCCATAGTCGCATTTCCCTGTAAGCGGACCGGCCGTCCGACGCGGGTCGTACGCACCGGCCTGGACGCGCACTGCGATCAAAGCTGGTTTCTTCTTCGTCATCTTGGAGCGAAAGGTGATGTCGCTCGGACTGGTCGTGGTCGAGACCGCACGCCTGTAGCACGCCCGGGAGTATGATGGCGGCAGATCGGAGCCGTACAGGCAAACGCAGGTACGGCTAGTCTCGATCGAGTACGACCTGAGAGTTTGACCAATGTCAGCGCCCGATTCCAGCGTGGTCCCTGGTGCAGCCGCTTCCCCCCCGGCGCCGGGCGACGCTGCGTTCCCGGTGGGCGATTTTTCCGCTGCCATTCTGGATCAGATGCTCAACGGGGTGGCCTGCTGCAGGATGATCTTCGAGGACGGGAGGGCGAGCGACTTCGTCTATCTCTATACCAACCCTGCGTTTCACCATCTGACCGGCCTGGGTCCGGTCTGCGGCAAGCGGGTCAGCGAAGTCATTCCCGGCATACGCGAGTCCGACTCGAAGCTGATCGAGATTTACGGACGCGTGGCGGCCGGCGCTCCACCGGAGAAGTTCGAGATTTTCATCGAATCGCTGCAGCAGTGGTTTTCGGTACAGGTCTCCAGTCCGCGTCCTGAATATTTCGTCGCCGCGTTCGATGTGATCACCGAAAGCAAACGGGCGGAAGCGCTGTCTCGCACGCGTTTGCGCCTGACTGAGTTGGCGCAAGCCGGCACGCAGGACGAACTGCTGCAGACGGCGCTGGACGGGGCGGAGGAAGCCACCGGCAGCCAGATCGGCTTTTTCCATTTCGTCGATCCGGATCAGGAGACACTGACCCTGCAGGTTTGGTCGACGAATACCCTGGCGCACATGTGCAAGGCCGAGGGCAAGGGGCTGCATTACTCGATCAGCGAAGCCGGCGTGTGGGTCGACGCGTTTCACACGCGCGCGCCGGTGATCCACAACGACTACGCCGGCCTCGCGCACAAGAAGGGCATGCCCGAGGGCCACGCACCGGTGACGCGGGAACTGGTGGTGCCCATCATCCGGGCGGGAAAAGTTACCGAGATCATGGGGGTGGGTAACAAGGCGAGCCATTATGCGCAGGAGGATGTCGATGCGGTGGTGATGGTTGCCGCCATGGTGCAGGACATCCTGGATCGTCGGCGCGCCGAGGCGGCGTTGCGCGAGAGCGAGGGTCGACTGTCGGCGGTATTTCAGGCCAGTCCGATCGGAATCTCGGTGACCCGGGTCGCGGACGGCAAGATACTGGAGGTCAACAGCGCCGCGCTGCAGATGTACGGCTATGCGCGCGAAAGCGTGATCGGGCGCACGGTGGCCGAACTGGGGGTGTACGTAAACCCGGGGCAGCGCGATGAAATGGTGCAGGGCCTGCGTGCGCAGGGCGGCGTCGACCGGTTTCCGATCGATTTTCGGCGCAGTAGCGGCGAGGCCGGCCTGATGGAAGTTTCCGCCAGGGTCATCGAACTGCAGGGCGAAGAGTGCCTGGTGGGGATGATGGTGGATGCGACCGAGCGCAAGCGCCTGGAAGAGTTGCACCTGCAGGCGCAGAAACTGGAAGCCCTGGGAACGCTGGCCGGCGGCGTGGCGCACGACTTCAACAACATCATCGCTTCCATCGTCGGCAACGCGGAACTGGCGCGCCGGGACGTGGGGCCGGGCCACCCGGCGCTGGTGAGCCTGGACGAAATCGGCGTTGCGAGCCGCCGCGCAAAGGATCTGGTGCAGCAGATCCTTGCGTTCGGCCGGCGCCATCTGGTGGAGCGCAAGGTGATCGCGCTGGCTCCGGTGGTGCAGGAAGCGGCGCGCCTGCTGCAGGTCACTTTGCCTGCGGGGGTCAGCCTGGAGGTCGAATGCGATCAGGGCGCACCGAACGTACTGGCCGACGCGACCCAGATCGGGCAGGTGGTGCTGAATCTGGGCAACAACGCCTGGCAGTCGATACAGACCCAGGCGCGCCCCGGGACGATCGTCGTCAGGCTGCATAGCCATGAGCAGTTAGCGTATCCGGTACAGGCAGAAGCAGCGCTCGTCGTTCTGGGCGAACTGCGGCCCGGCCGCTACGCCTGCATCTCGGTCGAGGACAACGGATCGGGCATGGACGAGGCGACGCTGCCGCATATGTTCGAGCCTTTTTTCACTACCAAGCCCGTAGGCAAGGGCACCGGACTCGGCCTCGCGGTGGTGCACGGCATCGCGCAGGAGCACAATGCGGCCATAGTTGTGCGCAGCGTCCCCGGCGAAGGCAGCGTGTTTCGGGTGTATTTCCCCGAGGCACAAGCGGCCGGGCCGGTCCACCGGGCGTTTGTCCATGCCGCCGCGTCCGAGCATGGCCAAGGCAAGCACATTCTGTACGTCGACGACGACGAAGCGATCGTGTTTCTGATGACGCGCCTGCTCGAGCGCCAGGGATACCGCGTGAGCGGCTATACCGAGCCGCGCCGGGCGCTCGCCGTGGTGCGCGCCGAACCCGGTCAATTCGATCTGGCGGTCACCGACTACAACATGCCGGACATGTCGGGGCTAGCGGTGGCGCGTGCCTTGAAGGAAATAAAGCCCGACCTGCCGATCGCCATGGCTTCGGGCTATATCACCGACGAGTTGCGGCTGCAGGCACCTGCGGCCGGGGTGAGCGAGCTCATCTACAAGCCCAACACGGTGGAAGATCTGTGCGAGGCGGTGGCGCGGCTGGCCAGGTCGGCCGTGACGAAGCCAGCGGAGGCTCTTTGAGGGATCTGGGCGAATTTGTAGCGCGGCTGCGCTCGCTTTCGTTCGAGATCGGAACCTACCGGCCGCCGAGCGAGGGCGGCAGCGCCTCGCTGCTCCTGCGGGTGAGCGAAAATTGTCCCTGGAACCGCTGCACCTTCTGCGAGATGTACAAGGGCCAGCGTTTCGGCTATCGGACGGTGGAGGACATCACGGCAGATATCGACCGGGTTGCGGCGATCCGCGATGCAATCACCGCGGCTTCGGTCAATCTGGGGATGGATGGTGCGATCACGCGCGAGCTGGGGGCTGCGCTGCTCGCCGAGGGGCGCGACCTCGCCGGCAACGCCAGCTTCGTCACGGTGTTCAACTGGCTCGCCTCGGGCGCGCGCACGGCTTTCCTGCAGGACGCGGACAGCGCGAGCATGCGGCCGGCCGAGTTCACGGCGGTGCTGCGGCACTTGCGAAAGACCCTGAGTTCGCTGACCCGGGTCACCACCTATACGCGTTCGAAAACGCTGTTCAAGCGAGGCCCGGAAGAGCTGCGCATGATCCGCGAGGCCGGTCTGGACCGATTGCACGTCGGGCTGGAGACCGGCGACGATGAACTGCTGGCGCTGGTGCAAAAGGGGGTGACCAGCGCCGAGCAGATCGAAGGCGGGCGCAAGGCCGTCGCCGCGGGGCTGCAGCTGTCCATGTACTGGATGCCGGATCTGGGCGGCAGGGAGCGCTGGCGGCAGCACGCCCAGAATACGGCGCGCGTGCTGTCGGCGATCGATCCTCACTATATTCGTTCCCGGCCGCTGGTGCCCCGGCAGGGTACGTCGCTGCACGACGAGATGGCCGAGGGCCGGATGCGCCTTTCTTCGCCGCACGAGCGGCTGGAAGAACTCGAGTTGACGATAGCCGGGCTCGACGTGACATCGAAGGTCTGCTTCGATCATGCGATGAATTCCTGGGCGGACAGCCGCGGCGGGCTGCTGTTTCGCCAGGATTACGAAGGCTATCAGTTTCCCGGGGAGAAACCCTTGCTGCTAAGGCGCATCCGGGAGGGCCTGGCCATAGACGAGTCCATGCACGTGCATGCGCGACGCCTGATGGCTGCGCAATCGCTATGAGACAGTCATCCTGAGGCTTCGGGCCTCCGGATGACCGGGAATGCTTGAAACGGCTGCTGCGTAATCTGCAGTGCGCCCCCTGCCTTCCTGCGTCCTATTTGTCCGCCCAGGGCGTCTCTTTCCACAATAGACGGATCTGCGCGTCGTCTTCGCGCAGCGTAGACTCGAACTGCGCGGGCGAGAGGTAGCGCAAAGGCGCGTAGTACTGCAGCGACTTCGCCTGGAATTCCGGGTCCGCCACGGCGCGCTCCAGTGCCTTGGCCAGACGCTCGCGGATGTCGGCGGGCATGCCCTTGGGCGCGGCCACGCCGCGCAGCGACGACAGGATGAGCGGAAAGCCCTGCTCCTTCGCCGTCGGGATGTCGGGCGCGAGGGTTGTGCGGGCCGAGCTCAGTTGGGCGATGATCCGCAGCGGCACGCCGCCTTTCATCGCCTGGAACGATTCGCCGATGCTGATTCCGGCCATGACGATCTGCTTGCCGGCCATCGGCGCGCGCACCTCGCCCGCGCCCTTGAACGGAATGTGGTTGACCGGCACGCTGGCGAGTTTGCCGAAGATGATGGTGGCCAGATGGCCGGGGGCGCCGACCCCGGGTGTGCCCACGCTCAGCGCGCCCGGATTGGCCTTGGCGAAGGCGGCGAGGTCTTTCAGATCCTTGATCGGCGAGTCGGCGTGCACGGCGAAACTCGCCGGGTCGTCGACCACGTTGCCGAGCAGCTCGAAGCTCTCCCAGGTGTATTTGGTCTGGCGCTCCAGCGGGATGGCGAGAAAACTGGGCGAATTGATGAAGCCTATGGTGTAGCCGTCGGGCGGCGCCGCCGCGATCGCGGCAAAGCCGATGTCGCCGCCCGCGCCCGGGCGGTTCACGATCACGATTTTCGCGCCGCCGCCGATGTGCTTCTCCAGAAAAGGCACCAACGCCCGCGCGACGACGTCGGTGCCGCCGCCCGGAGCGAAGGCGATGATCATGGTGATCGGGCGCTCCGGATACGCGGCGCTGCCGGTGCCTGGCACGCAAAGCAGAACCGCGGCAAGCAGGCTCAGTAGAATCTTCATTTCTTTCTCCCCCAAGTTTTTGGTTTATGTAATACAGACCGGAATCGGCGGACGCGGCATCGCGCCAAACCGAAGCAGCCGCTAATTTACACCATGGCGGGTCTTCGGGCGGCTAGCAAAGCTGTCCGCAGGTATGGCATAGTCGCGGCTGCGGGAGGATCGCAGCCCGGGATCCGTAATCAGAAGAATCCTAGAAGAATCCGTATGCCCTCGTATCGCACCGACTGTGCCGGCCCATGGCGGCCGTAAGGCCACGATTTCACTGGCTGTATGCCGCGGGCGCCTTCGTTGCACCGTTGTTGGTCCTGCTCGTGCTGTGGGAGGTGCTGGTTCGAGCCTTGCACGTCGATCCCCGGGTGTTTCCGGATGTGGAGTCGGTCGCGCGCGCCGGGTTCGAGACGCTGCAGGACGGCACGCTCCTGCGTCACATCGGCGCAAGCCTCATGCGGGTTGCCGTCGGAACGGTACTGGCGATCGTCATCAGCATTCCGCTGGGCATCGCCATGGGCCTCTCCCCCGCGGTGTCCAATTTTCTCACGCCGCTGTTTCGCTTCTTCTCCGTGCTCGCCGGCATCGCCTGGATACCGATCGCCACGCTGTGGTTCGGCTACGGCTTCGGCGCGATCACCTTCGTCATCTTCAACGCCGTGTTCTTCGTGGTTACGTACAACACGCTGCTCGGGGTCGCCAGCATTCCGATGCCGCTGCGCCACGCCGCGGCTTCGCTAGGCGCGGGCGGCTGGACCATGCTGACCCAGGTGCTGCTGCCCGGCGCCTTGCCCAACATCGTCACCGGCGTGCGCACCGGGCTCGGCTTCGCCTGGCGCGGCCTGATTGCCGCCGAGATGATCGCCACCAATGTCGGGCTGGGTTACATGCTGTTTCTCGCGCGCGACTTCTACCGTACCGAGGTCATCGTGTTCGGCATGATCGTGATCGGAATCCTGTGGCTGCTGATCGACCGGCTGCTGCTCGCGCCGCTGGAGCGCTCGACGATAGAGCGCTGGGGCATGGTGCACCGCGCATGAAGCCGCTGCTCGCAGTCTGGACGCTCTATGCGCGATGGACCGCGCGCTATCCGTCCGCGCGCGCGGTCGTGCCGTTCATACCGGTGGTCGCGCTGTGGGCCGTCGTCGCGGAATCCGGCATGTTTCCGCGCGCGTTTTTCCCGGGACCGATGGAGGTCGCGCGGTCCTTCTTTTCGCTCATGTACAAAGGTATCCTGCCCGACTACCTGGAGGACAGCGTGGTGCGGCTGGCGGTGGGCGCAGCGGTCGGGATGGCGCTCGGCATTCCGCTCGGCGTGCTGGTCGGCTTGAATGCGCGCGCCCGCGCCATGCTGTGGCCGATATTGCTTTTTTTTCAGGCGATCGGCGATATCGCCTGGCTGCCGATTCTGCTGATCTGGTTCGGCTTCAGCCTCACCACCATGACCATCGTCATCGTCTACACCGTGCTCTTCCCCGTCGTGCTCAACACCGCGCTCGGCGTGCGCAGGGTGCCGCTCGACCTGCATCGGGCGGCGCGCAGCCTGGGCGCATCGGGCGCGCGCGTCATCTGGGAAGTCGTGCTTCCCGGGGCGCTGCCGAACATCATGACGGGCCTGCGCAACGGGCTGGGCTACGGCTGGCGCGCGCTGATCGCGGCGGAGATCATCGTCGGCACGAGCGGCATCGGCTTTCTCATGTTCGACGCCCGGCGCGCCGGATCGGTGGTCGAAATACTGCTTGGCATGATAGTGCTCGGCTTGCTCTGGTACGTGGTCGATAGCTGGGTGCTGGCGCCGATCGAGCGCGCCACCGGCCAGCGCTGGGGGCTGGTTACACAATGAAGAGTCTTACTCTGCGTGAGCTTTCGAAGACCTACTTCGATCCCTATGCGGGCGCGCACGTCACTGCGGTGCACGACGTTTCGCTGACGGTGGAGCAGGGGGAGTTCGTCTCCATCGTCGGGCCTTCGGGCTGCGGCAAGACCACGCTGCTCAACATGATCGCCGGCTTCATTCCGGTGTCCGGCGGCGAGATCCTGCTCGACGGCCGCACCGTCAGCGGGCCCGGGCCCGAGCGCGGCGTCGTGTTTCAATCCTTCGCGCTGTTTCCGTGGAAGACCGTGCTCGAAAACGTCGCCTTCGGACCGAAGATGCGCGGCCTGGCAAAAGCGGAATGCGAGCGGATCGCGCGCGAGTACCTCTCGCTCGCCGGTCTCGCGCAGGCTGCGGAGCGCTATCCGAACGAACTCTCCGGAGGGATGCAGCAGCGCGTGGGCGTGGTGCGCGCGCTGGCCAACAATCCGGACGTTCTGTTGATGGACGAGCCTTTCGCCAGCGTCGATGCGCAGACCCGGATGACGCTGCAGGAGGAACTCACGCGCATCTGGCAGGAGCGCCGGCCGACGATCATCTTCATCACCCACGACGTGGACGAGGCCGTGTTCCTCGCCGATCGCGTGGTGGTGCTCTCCAAGGGGCGCGTCCTCAGGGAGATCGAAGTGGCGTTGCCGCGGCCACGCACCTGGGATTTGGTGATCGAGGACAGCGCCTTCAAGACGCTGTCGGCCGAAGTGCTCCACCTGGTGAGGGCGGCATGAGCAGGGAGCAGGGGCCCCATCGCGAGATGGGGATGCGACCGACCGCGAATGCCGCCAGACGCCGACAAGGTTCATCTGCGATTTGCAATACGGGTAAGGAGGCGGCGGCATGAGCGTCGTGCGCGGGGTGCTCGGGTCGGGCAGAGGCCGGCTCGTGCTCGGCGCGTTTCTGTTCTATCTCGCGTGGCAGGGATGGCTGGGACTGGCGGCGCCGGGCAAGATCGCAGCCGGCCTGAACGCTGGCGCGGAGAAGGTGAACATACTGGTGACGCTGCCGTTTGCGCCGGAGCGCTTCCATGTTATCGTGTTTCAGAGGTACGGTAGAGTATCCGGCACGCAAGACAATTCCATCGAAGTTCGCGGGGTCAAAAAAGCGGACCTGCACGCCGTCGCCCGCCCTTACTGGGTGACCCGGGTGGAGCCGCTGCCAACAGGAGGATAGCCATGATGACAATCGCAAGGGCATTTTTGTTGTTTCTGCTGCTGAGCGCGGCGGGGTTCGCGTCGGCGCAGGCGCCGGTCAAGGTCAAGGCGGGCATGGTCACCGGCATCGATCAGATCGGTTTGCCGATCGCGCTGGAACGCGGATTCTTCGAGAAGTGGGGCCTGGACGTCACCATCGCGCGGCCCTATGCGACAGGGGTGGACGCGCTGAACGCGCTGCAGGCGGGAGAGAGCGAGGTGGTGCAGGTCGGCGTGCCGATGATAGGCGCCGTAGTGCGCGGCATGGACCTGGTCGCGCTGGGCAACTACAGCGGGAACCCGGCCAAGCTCGGATCCGATGCGACCATGGCGCTCATCGCCTCCGGCACGTCGGGCATCGCCAAAGGCGACCTGAAGAGCCTCAAAGGCAAGAAGATCGCCGCGTCCTTCGGCACCATCAACCATCTGTACATTCTGGCGCTGCTGGAGAAGGCCGGCCTGACGCCGAACGACGTCACGCTGGTCAACACGCCGCCGCCCGACATGACGGTCGCTCTGCTGTCGAAGGGGATAGACGCGTTCTCGGCCTGGGATCCGTGGCCTATCGTCGCCCTGAAGGACGTGCCGGGCGCGGTGGAGATCATCCGCGGCGGCGACGTGATTTCCTACGTCGGCTTCAACGTCGCCCTGCGCCCCTGGGTGGAAAAAAACGGTGCCACCATAGAGAAATTCCTGGCCGCGGTGTCCGAGGCCGACCAGTGGATGCGCGCCAATCCCAAGCAGGCCGCGCAGGTGGCGACGCGCTGGATTCCCGGCCTCAAGGTGGACGTGGCCGAAGCCGCGATGCAGTTCAACATCCAGCAGGCGGACCGGCGTCTTTCGGCGAACAACTACCGCGCGATGTGGAGCGCCGAGGAGCGGCTGCACCGCCTCGGTTTTCTGAAAACCACCTTCGACGTGAACAAGCACATCGAGCCCAAGCATATTCTGAAGGTGATGAAAGACCATCCGCGTCTGTTCTCGGATTTGCCGGCGATCCCGGCGAACGTGGCCATAGCGCCGGGATTCGTGTTCAAGCCCTGAGCGCTTGGATCCAACGCGGCGGCCGGGGCGGCCGCCGCCGGTGACTCAGTTCGTCTCAGTCCGCCTTGATGTTCGCTTCCTTCACCACACGCCCCCACTTGGCGAAATCGGCCTTGATCTTTTCGACGGTTTGCGCCGGGCTGAGGAAATTCGCATCGCAACCGGTGGCGTTGAGCTGGCTCTGCAGGTTCTTGTCCTCACCCGCCTTCGCCAGTGCCTGCGTCAGGCGCGCGGTCACTTCGGGCGCGAGGCCGGCCGGCGCCAGCAGCCCGTACCAGGCGGTGGAGTCGAAGCCCTTCAGGCCGACTTCGTCCATGGTCGGCACATCCGGAAACGCGCCGGAGCGCGTGAGGGAGGTCACGGCCAGGGCGCGTATCTTGCCGCTCTTGATCGCCCCCACCACCGGTCCCAGGGACGAGAACAGCATCGGCACCTGGCCACCCATCAGGTCGGTCATCGCCGGTCCGCCGCCTTTATAGGGAATGTGCAGCAGGTTCGCTCCGGTGACGTTCTTGAAATATTCACCCGACAGGTGATGCGGCCCGCCGACGCCGGAAGTGCCGTAACTCCACTTGGCCGGATCGCGCTTGGACGCGGCCACCACCTCGGCCACGCTGTTGAACGGCGTCGAGGGATGCACCACCAGCATGCTGCCGCTGCCGCACACGTGGCCCAGGTGCGTGAACGACGCCAGGTTGTCGTAGCTGGTCTTGATGAGGTGCGGCGCCACCGTCAGCGGCCCGCTGTCGAAGTAGTAAAGCGTGTAGCCATCTGGCGGCGCCTTGGCGGTGTATTCCATCGCCACCCCGCCTGCCGCTCCGGGCTTGTATTCCATGACCAAGGGCTGACCGAGCAGGGGTTCGAGCACCCGGGCCAGGGGGCGGACACCGGCATCGGCCGATCCTCCCGGGGCGTAACCGACCACGACGCGTATCGGCTTGCTGGGATAGGCCTGGGCCTGCAGCTGGGGAGACCACGCCGCCGCAGCCGCCAACCCTCCGGCCGCGACCAGCGCGGCGTATCGTTTCAACATTCTTTCTCCTCCTTTTTTTGTATCGAAAGCCAGTGCTAGCGCATCCGGCGTTGATGCACGCCCCCTCCAGGACGTGCGGCACAGAGTCTACCCCCTAATGGCGGATTCGTGCCCTGAAACGATCAGGCCTTTGCGGCACAATGCGAAGTCATGGACGCCATGGATAGAAGATCATTTCTCGGATATTGCGCGGCCACCGGCATCGCATCCGCATTTCCCGCCCCCGCCGCCGGCCCGGGTGAGGCAAGTTCGCCGCTCGAGGGCGCGAAACCATCGGCCCGCGTGCTGATCGCGGATGCGCACGCGCATCCCTATCAGCTGCATGGATCCCGGCAGGGCGACGCCTCCACGCCCACGCTCGGGATCATGGAGCAACTCGGCTTGGCGGTCTGCGCCCATTCGGCCGTGGGGGACATGACCTACTACCGCGGGCATTCGGGTGCGCCATACAACTATACCCAACACCAGTTGCGGCAGGTGTTGCGTCTGGCGCAAAGCGAAAAGGTGCGCTTGATTGCCGGAGCCTCCGAACTGCGCTCGCAGCTCGCTGCGGGGACGGTCACCGGCGCGCTGATGGCGATCGAGGGGGCGGACGCGCTGGAAGGCAAGCTGCAGAATCTGATCGCGTTCCACGAGCAGGGGGTGCGGCTGATTACCATCATGCACGACCGCGACAACGAGCTCGGCTTCAACCAGCGTTCTTCCGCCGACGGGCCGCTGACGCCCTTCGGCGTTCAAGTCATAGAAAGAATGAATCAATTGGGAATGGTCGTCGATGTATCGCATTCCGGCCCGCGCACCTTGCACAGCATTGCGGAGACCAGCGCCGCTCCCATCATCGATTCGCATACGAGCCCCATGCCTCAAGGCGAGGACCGCGCGGGGCTGCGCCGCCTGAGGACATGGCATGAAATGGAGGCCATCGCGAAAACCGGCGGGCTGGTGTGCACCTGGCCGTTCGCGTATTCGCGCAACGGCGCGCAACGCAGCACGCTCAGGCACTGGGCCGACGAAATTGTGCAGATGAAGGCGCGCCTGGGGATAGCGCATTGCGGCCTGGGTACGGACGGCGGCGGGGGCCTGCCGCGTCTTGTGAGCGGCTGGGAGTCGATCGCTTCACTGCCGCGCCTGATGGACGCGATGCGGGATGCAGGTCTGACCCAGGACGACATCGCGGCCTGTGTCGGGGGAAATTTTCTCCGGATCCTGGAAAGGTGCCTGGCGCCAACCGGCTGAAACCGAGCCGAGGCCGCCGCCGGACGCGTTTGCGCGTTTCTCCGCCCTCCGGCCCCGACTGCAGTGGCAGCCGGCCCGGGGGGATGATATATGTCAAGTTCGGCCTATCCGGCTAATGTACGATTGAAGCGGATTCGTTTCTTGATGCGTCGCCAGCTACAGGAGCCCATCGTGCCAAAACAGTTGCTGCAATCCCTTTTCAACGGCCAGCTTGCCGGGGTAGACGCTGAATCGGTGCACAAGTCCATCGCCCACCGCCTGGTGTTTTCCGTGGGCAAGGACGCCATGACGGCAACCGAGCGCGACTGGTTCTATGCGACGGCCTACATGACGCGCGACCGCCTGATCGAGCGCTGGATGGAGACCATGCGCAGCTATTACATCGCGGACGCGAAGCGGGTGTATTACCTGTCGATGGAATTCCTGATGGGACGCACCCTGATGAACGGGCTGCTCAACCTGTCGTTCGACAAGGAATGCGGCCAGGCCTTGCACAAGCACGGCGTCGACCTGCGCCAGGTGTCCGAAATCGAGCCGGACGCGGCGCTGGGCAACGGCGGCCTGGGGCGGCTCGCCGCCTGCTTTCTGGATTCGATGGCGACGCTGAACCTGCCCGGCTACGGCTACGGCATACGCTACGAGTACGGTATGTTCTCGCAGCGCATCGAAAACGGGCGGCAGGTGGA
>CAYNVY010000039.1:0-25823 GCA_964400745.1 uncultured Enterobacteriaceae bacterium
CGCGCGACGTCGCCTGGCGCGCCTTGGATTTGTTGGCCGAGAAGCGGCGCACGAAGTCCTGCAGCTCGGCCACTTTCTCTTTCGCCTTCGTATTGGCCGCGAGCAGCTGCTCGCGAACCTGGGTCGATGCCAGCATGTAATCGTCATAGTTGCCCGGATAGACGCGCAAGGTGCCGTAGTCCATGTCGGCCATGTGGGTGCACACGCTGTTGAGGAAGTGGCGATCGTGGGAAATGATGATCATGGTGCAGTTGCGCGCGTTCAGCACGTCCTCGAGCCAGCGGATCGAGTTGATGTCCAGGTTGTTCGTGGGCTCGTCCAGCAGCATGATGTCCGGGTCGGCGAACAGCACCTGCGCCAGCAGCACGCGCAGTTTCCAGCCCGGCGCGACCGCGCTCATGGGGCCCATGTGCTGTTCGATCGGAATGCCCACGCCGTGCAGCAGCTCACCGGCGCGCGCCTCCGCGGTATAGCCGCCGAATTCGGCGTACCTGGCCTCGAGGTTGGCCGCGTGCATGTAGTCTTCTTCGCTCGCATCCGGATTGGCGTAGATGGCGTCGCGCTCGGACATCGCCTGCCACATCTCCTCGTGGCCCATCAGCACCACGTCGAGCACGCGCGCGTCCTCGTACGCGAACTGGTCCTGGCGCAACTTGCCCACGCGCTCGTTGCGGTCGACCGCGACGCTGCCTGCGCTGGAATCCAGATCGCCGCCGAGGATCTTCATGAAAGTCGACTTGCCGCAGCCGTTGGCGCCGATCAGGCCGTAGCGGTTGCCTTCGCCGAATTTGACCGAAATGTTTTCGAACAAAGGCTTGGCGCCGAACTGGATGGTGATGCCGGAGGTGACGATCAAGGCGATTCCGATTCTGGGGTGGGGCCGAAAGAGGCGGCATTCTACCGGAATGAGGGTGAGGCGACCGGCCTAATTCAAGTCGTCTGGCTGTACGAGGGAATACCTCCCCTCGTGCTCCCCTAAATCGGCAGTAACAAAATGGATTTTGTTACGGTCAAGTGCCGGTGAAGCGGTGGATCAGCCTGCGGTCCTTTTTCGTCGGACGCCCTTTGACGCCCGCGGCCGGATGCGGCGCAACCTTGCGCTGCTCGATTGCCGCTTCCCGGCGCGCCCGGCTGTCCTCGCGCTCTGCATAGAGCAGCGCCGCCTGCGCCGCCGGGCCGCGCTGCCTCGACAGCGCCTTGACCTCCACCACCCACTCCAGTTCGCCGACGCGGACCACCAGTTCGTCTCCGGTCTTGAGTATGCGCGAGGGCTTGGCGCCCTCGCCGTTCACCCGCACCCGGCCGCCGTCCACGGCTTTCGCCGCCAGGCCGCGGGTCTTGAAGAACCGCGCGGCCCAAAGCCATTTGTCGACGCGCAGGGGTTCTTCGTTCACGTATTCGTCGTCCATGTTCGCGCAGCATGATACCGCCGGCGCGCGCGCTTGAGTATCTTCGAAGGCCGTACTTGGCGTACGCCCCGACTGCGGTATGATTGCGCCGCCCGTCAGCGCGTTCGCGTCCGGACTTGCGGCGGCAGCACAGCAACCAATAAGAACAGCATACAGCCAGGGGGGGATCTTTGGTATCAAGCAAACCGCGCGCCGAATTGGCGGGAGGAGCCGCCTCGGCGCTGCTCACGCTGCCGCTCAGCATCGGCTTCGGCCTGTTCGCACTGAGCCCGCTGGGCGAGCGCTACGCCGGCTACGGCGTTCTCGCCGGACTCTATAGCGCCGTCATCGTCGCGCTGGTCGCGGTATTGCTGCGCTCCCGCTCTGCCGTGGTGTTCGCCCCGCGCAGCATGCAGGCCTATCTGGTGAGCATGGTCGTGCTGCACCTGATCGAGTCCGAGTTCTACCCCATGCTGAAGGACCCGCAGCAGACGCTGACCGTGATCTTTCTCGTGATCTTTCTCTCCGGCATCATTCAGGCCGCGTTCGGCGCGATCGGCGCCGGCAGCCTGGTGAAATACATCCCGTATCCTGTCATCGCCGGGTTTCAGAACGCCGGCGCCACGCTGCTGCTGTTGTCGCAAGTCGCGCCCATGCTGGGACTCTCCCAGCACCTGGAGCCGGGCATGCTGCTGCAACAACTGCAGCATGCCCAGCCGCTCACCCTGGCGGTGGGCGCCCTCACCTGCTTCCTCATGCTGTACGCGGGCAAGCTGACCAAGCGCATCCCGGCGGTGATCGTCGGCATGTTCGCCGGCATCGGCCTGTATTACCTGTTTCGATACCTGGGCCTGGGCGATCACATCGGTCCTTTCATCGGCGAATTCGAATTCGCCCTGCCGGATCTGCGCTACCTGTCTGGCTTCTACACTCTCGTATTCGAGCGCCAGTGGTGGGGCCTGCTGCCCTCGATATTCGCCTGGGCTGCGAGCCTGGCCTTGATTTCCTCGCTCGACGTGCTGCTGTGCGCCAAAGTGATGGAAGGCGTGACCCAGCAGCGCCAGGACCACAACATGGGTCTGGTGAGGATGGGTTTGGGCAATGCCGTCGCATCTTCCTTCGGCGGCATTTCCAGCGCCATCAGCCTCACCTCCAGCCAGGCAAATTACGCCTCCGGCGGCCGCACCGGATACTCGGTGCTGATCAGCGCGATCCTGATCCTGGCCGCCGTGGTGTTTTTCTCGCAACTGATCGCGTTGATCCCCAAGGTCGTGGTAGCCGGCATGCTGTTCGTCACCGCCTGGCGCCTGTTCGACCGCTGGACCGTGCAGCTGGTGAAGCGCATCCTCGCCGCCGGTCCGCGCAACCGCGCCAGCCTGCTGCTTGACCTGCTGGTCATCGTGCTGGTCACCCTGGTTTCGGTGTTCGCCAACCTGGTCACCGCGGTGACCATAGGCGTGCTGGTATCGGTATTTTCCTTCCTGTTCCGCATGAGCCAATCGGTGATCCGCCGCAGCCTGCGCGGCGACGCACTGCGCTCGCGCAAGACGCGCGAGCCGCGATTGATGCAGCTGCTGGCCGAGAAAGGACACGCCATACTGGTGTTCGAACTCGAAGGCGCGATCTTCTTCGGTACGGCGGAGAAGCTGGTGCACCAGATCGAAAGGGCGGTTAAGGAAGGCGCGGCCATCGTGATCGTCGACCTCAAGCGGGTGACCGATATCGACAGCACCGGCGTGCGCTTTTTGGTGCAGGCGCATGATGCGATGGCGAAGCAAGGAAAATTCCTGCTGCTCTCCTCCCTGGAGGAACACAGCCGCCTGGGCCATTTCCTGCGGGATTCGGGCGCCTTCGCGGCTTTCGGCAAGAATCGGATTTTTGTCGATATCGATCACGCGCTGGAATGGGCCGAAGACCGCCTTATCCTGTCCACGCTGGGCGATTTCGGGCTCGGCAACGAGTTTCCTTTCGGCCGGCTCGACATCTTTTCCGGCCTGAGCGAGACCGAACTCGGTATCGTAAAAAGCATGCTCAGCCGCCATATCTACGCCAAGGGCGACACCGTGTTCCGCGAGGGAGACCCGGGGCAGCAGTTGTTTGTCATCGCGAAGGGCGAGGCCAGCGTGCGCATCCACCCCCTAGGCGCGACGCGCGACATTCGCCTGGTCACGTTTTCGGCCGGCACCGTATTCGGCGAGGTCGCGCTGCTGGACACCGAAGTGCGCTCGGCCAGCGTGCGCGCAGACGAGGAACTGGTCTGCTACGTGCTGGAGCACGAAACCTTTCAACAACTCGCCCTCAGCCATCCCGGCATCGCCGTGACGCTGCTGCGCAATCTCGGGCGGGAGTTGAGCAACCGCCTGCGCCGCGCCAACCGCGTCATCTACCAGATGGACAATTAGCCCAATCACAGCCGCCGGCCGCAAGGCGATCGCTGCTCTGCCCTTTTCGCGCTACAGCGGCGCTTTCTGCCGCATCGCGCCCGGAACCGGCGCCGCATCCGCCGCCCGTCGCGGACGCAGCGTGAGCACCGTCGCCACCGTGACCAGCATGAACATCGCGGCGGCGCCGAACACCCACTGCGGCAGACGCTGGTCCAGCAGCCAGCCGAAAAGCAGCGGCGACAGCGCGCCCCCCAGGTCCAGGCCGGAGTAGACGAAGCCGTACACCTTGCCGGTCGAACCGGGGGGCGTCGCTGCGCGCACCAGGATGTCGCGCGAAGGCGAGGTGGAGAAGGTAAAGAACCCGATCAGCGTCATTGTCCCGGTCAATGACCACAGCGGCAGCGCGCCGCTGGCCAGAAGCAGCGTCAGCGCTGCCCCTATCAGCATGCCTGATGCGGCGACCAGGTTGTGCCGCTCGCTGTGCGACGCGGCGTAGCCGCCGGCGACGATGCCGACGATGCCGCCGAACAGAAAACCGGTCAGCCCCGCGCTCGCGGTAACCAGCGGCGCCCCATACAAGGTGGTCGTCACCGCCACCGAAAACGTCTGCAGCCCGATCAATGCCATCGCATAGAAGGTAAAAAAGGCAAAGCACTTCAGCACGGGCGTCGACGTGAGCGCGCGCATATCCTCCACTAGTCCGCCCTGCCGCGCGGCTTGAACCTTGCCGCGTATCGCATCCGCCTCCGCCGCCGGCACGCGCAAGGCGCTACGACTCGCGATGAGGGCGGTGATCACCAGACCGAGCACGCCTGCCGCGATGGTCGCCGCGCGCCAGCCGTAGACCGTGGAGATGCCGATGCTGAACGCCGGGGCTGCGAGCCAACCGAAATTGCCGCCGATGCTGTGCGTGCTGAATGCATAGCCCAGCCGTTTCGGGTCCACCTTCGCGTTCAGAATGGCGAAATCGGCCGGATGAAATACGCTGTTGCCTATGCCCGCCAAGAGCGCCACGGCCACCAGCATCCAGTAGGAGGTCGCCACGCCGGCGAGCAGCAGCGCCAGGGAAAACGTCGCCATGCCGAACAGCAGCACCCGGCGCGCGCCGTAGCGGTCGACGATGAAACCGGCCATGGTCTGCGCAATGCCCGACACCGTGTACATGACCGACACCATAAGGCCGAGCGCCGCATAGCCGATCCCGAATTCCTCTTTGATCAGCGGAAACAGCGGCGCCAGGATCAGCTGGAAGAAATGCGACAGCAGGTGCGCGAACCCGACGAGGCCGATGACCTCGGCATCGTGTTTGAATTCGGTCTTTATCGCGCCCATCGCCGCATTTCCGCCTTGAATCGAGCGTGCGATTCTGCGCCAAGGCGGTTCGCGGCGCAACATTCCGTCGATCCGCCCACCGTCGTTCCGACCATACTTCGCTTGCGTCTTGCGTGGCAATTTCCATGGCGATTTCCATGGTGATTGTTAGCCTGCGCGCTCTCGCGCATAATGGCGCCGCCCGTTCATTCCGGAAATTCTCTGATGTCCTTGTATCCCCGCCTGTTTCAGCCGCTGCAAGCCGGTTCGCTCACGCTCAGGAACCGCATCATCATGGGCTCGATGCACACCCGCCTCGAGTCCGAACCCGATGGCAGCGCGCGCGCCGCTGCCTTCTACGCCGAACGCGCCAGAGGCGGCGCGGCGCTGATCATCACCGGCGGCTATTCGCCGGATGCGGCCGGTCTGCTCGAAGCCGATTCGGGCGCGCTCGATCAGACGGACAAGATCGCCGAACATCGCGTGGTCACCGACGCCGTGCACGCCGCAGGCGGCCTGATCTGCCTGCAAATTCTGCACGCCGGACGCTACGCCAAACACGACGGACTGGTCGGCGCCTCCGGCATCCCGTCGCCGATCAACCGGCGCAAGCCGCGCGCACTCAGCACTGCGGAGGTGGAGCAAACCATAGAGAGCTTCGCCGCCTGCGCCGCGCTCGCGCGCGAGGCGGGTTACGACGGGGTCGAGATCATGGGCTCCGAAGGCTATCTGATCAGCCAGTTCACGGCGCTGCGCACCAACAATCGCAGCGACAAATTCGGCGGCTCGCTGGAAAACCGCCTGCGCTTCCCTCTGGAAATCGTGCGCGCGACGCGCGCGCGCGTCGGCCCCGGCTTTCTCTTGCTGTTCCGCATGTCGGCCCTCGACCTGGTCGAAAGCGGCTTGAGCACGGCCGAGACCCTGCAGCTGGCGCGCGAACTCGAGGCCGCGGGAGTGGACGTGCTCGACACCGGCATCGGCTGGCACGAGGCGCGCGTGCCCACCATCGGCTACATGGTGCCGCGCGCGGCCTGGCGCGACGCCACGGCGCGCATCAAATCCGCCGTCTCCATTCCGGTGGTGGCCACCAACCGCATCAATACGCCCGGACTGGCGGAGGAACTGCTGGCCGCGGGCGTGGCCGATCTGGTATCGCTCGCGCGCCCCTTCCTGGCCGACGCCGCGTTTGCGTTGAAGGCGGAACAGGGACGGGCGGATGAAATCAACACCTGCATTGCGTGCAACCAGGCCTGTCTCGATTTCCTGTTCCGCAATAAAGTCGCCAGTTGCCTCGTCAATCCGCGCGCCTGCCATGAAACGCTCTACCCTGCGGGCCGGGCCGCGCGCTCGAAGCGCCTCGCCGTGGTCGGCGCCGGCGCCGCCGGACTGTCCTGCGCCATCGCCGCGTCCGAGCGCGGCCACGACGTGACCTTGTACGAAGCGCAGGCCGAAATCGGCGGACAGTTGAATCTCGCCAAGGAAGTCCCGGGCAAGGAGTTCGCCGAGACGCTGCGCTACTTTCGCGTCCGCCTGCAACAGAGCAGCATTCAGCTGAAAACCGGACTGCGCGTCGGCGCGGACGAACTGGCCGACGGCGGCTACGACGCGGTGGTGCTGGCGAGCGGCGTGCGCCCACGCCTGCCCGACATACCAGGCATAGACCACCCGAAGGTATTGCGCTACGACGAAGTGCTGTCCGGCGCGAAAGTCCCTGGACGGCACATCGCCATCATCGGCGCCGGCGGCATCGGCTTCGACATCGCGGAATTTCTGAGCGAATCGGACAGCACGCCGAACATCTCCAAGTTTCTCTCCGCATGGGGCGTGCACCCGCAGGGCCTGGGCGATAGCGGCCTCGCGGCGCCCAAGACCGAAAAACTGCCGCGCAGCATCGTGATGCTGCAAAGGAAGTCCGAGCCTCCGGGCAAGGGGCTGGGCGCCACGACCGGCTGGGCGATACGCATGCAACTTGCGCGCCGCGGCGTGCCCGTGCTGACCGGCGTCGTCTACCGGCACATCGACGACCAGGGGCTGCACATCCTGCACGAAGGCCGGGAAAAGCTGATCGAGGTCGACCACGTGATCCTCTGCGCCGGGCAGGAACCGGTGAATGCGCTGCGCGACGAGCTCGCGGCCAGGGGCATAACGGCCGAACTGATCGGCGGCGCCGAACGCGCCGCGGAAATCGACGCGCTGCGAGCGATGGAACAGGGACTGAAAGTCGCGTATGCGCTGTAAAATGGCCCCATGATCCTTCGCATCAGCCTCTACGTCACTGCGGCCCTGCTGCTGGGCGCCCATTTCCTGCGCGCCGGAAATTTGGCAATGGTGGCGCTATGCCTGGCTGCGCCGCTGCTGTTCGCCTACCGCAGGCGCTGGAGCCTGATCGCGCTGCAGTTCCTGGCCTATTGCGCGGCCGGAACCTGGCTGGGGGTGGCGTTTCAGCTGGTGCAGATACGCCAGCAACTGGCGCAGTCATGGACTGCCGCCGCGATCATTCTGGGAACGGTGGCTTTGTTCTCGGCCGCGGCCGGGCTGCTGCTCAATTCGCGCGCGATCGAGGAGCGCTACCCGAAATGACGCGGAAGCGGTCCGGTCCGAACGGCGCGCGGTGCGAGCCGGATCAGACCGGAGGCGGCAGCGAGTCCGGGTCGTCCTGCCAGGTCGCGGACGGCCTGGGCGTCAACGCAATCCATTTGTCCAGAGCCGCGACGTGCTCCGTTTCCTCTTCGGCGAATGCCGCGGCCAGGCGCTTCACCTCGGGATCGGCAGCGGCCTCGCCCACCGAGCGGTAATACTGCATCGCCCGCAACTCGTTCGCGCGCGCGTATTTCAACGCATGGTAGGGTTCCATCAGATAATCGAAACCCTCCTCTCCGCCGACTTCGGGCGGCGAGCGCCACCGAAACTCCCAGGATTTCAGCCGCGGCAGCTCGATCGACACGACCCTGGCCTTGATCTCGTCGCGATGCATCTCGGAAAACCGCGTCATGTCACGGAACACGGCCGAGACAGCGTCGTTGCGATGCGCCTCCATCATGTCGGCCAGCTCGAGGTAGCGCTCGGCCGCCTCCTGCTCCAGGGCCACCGCGTGGGCCAGAAATTCGGGCAATGTGTAACTCATGCGATCACTCTCCCGCTCTCAAACGATGGACGCCCTGTTCAAGCCCATTATATGGGATTCCCCCCAAGCGGCGCGATTGCGCTGCGCTACTCCGGTACAATTGCGCCGTGAATCCAAATACTCATGCCGCCTCACGCGCCCTGGCCTGCGCAACCGGCCTGCTCGCCGCGGCTCTGCTCGCCGTCGCGCCCGTGCGCGCCGCCGACACCTGCGTGCCCCCCGGCGAATGGCGCATCCCCGGTGGCGGCCCCGTCCCGGCGCAGGACATCCTCGCGCGCGCAGCAGGCGCCAGGGTGGTGCTGCTGGGCGAATCCCACGACAACGCCGACCATCATCGCTGGGAATTGCAAACCGTGGCCGCGCTCGCTGCATTGCGCCCCAAGATCGCCCTCGGTTTCGAGATGTATCCGCGCCGCGTGCAGGCAACGCTGGACCGCTGGGTCGCGGGCGAACTGAGCGAGCCCGAATTCATGCAGGCTTCGGACTGGTCCAACGTCTGGGGTTACGAAGCCGGCTTCTATCTGCCGCTGTTTCACTTTGCGCGCATGAATCGGATTCCGATGCTGGCGCTGAATGTCGAACGCAGCCTCGTGCGCGCGGTCGGAGCGACAGGCCTTGACGCCATCCCGGTGGACAAGCGCGAAGGCGTATCCACTCCGGCACCGGCGCGCGCGAGCTATGTCGAGCGCCTGTTCGAAGCCTACGCGGCGCACCCGGAGAAAAAAGAGCCCGCCCCGACGCGCAACGATCCGGCGTTCCTGCGCTTCGTCGAAGCGCAACTGGTGTGGGATCGGGCGATGGCACAGGTGCTCAAGGACTACAGCGAGCGCAACCCCGATGCCCTGGCCGTGGGCATCATGGGCGCGAGGCACATCACTCACGGCGAAGGCGTGGCGCATCAGTTGGAGAGCATGGGTGTGAAATCCATCGTGTCGCTGCTGCCCTGGGATGCGGACGAGAAATGCACCGAATTTACTCCGGGGCTTGCCAGCGCCGTCTTCGGCATGCCCGAGGGCAAGACCGAGGCAGCCGCCGCACCTGCACCGCCGCGCCTGGGCGTACACATCAAGGCCGCGCCCGACGGCGTACTGATCGCAGCGATCGAAGCGGGCAGCATCGCCGAAGCGGCGGGATTGCGGGTGGACGACGTCCTGATCGAAGCCGCCGGCGTGCCGGTCAAAACGGTTGAGGACGTAAGAACCCTGGTCGGCCGCATGGCACCCGGAACCTGGCTGCCGCTCAAGATAAGACGACAGGAAATCATCGAGTTCACCGCCAAATTTCCCGCCAAGCAATGAGTCGGCCGGGCGCGCGCTTGGCGGCACTCCTGGCAGCGCTGCTGTGTTCGCTTGCGGCTGCGGCCGCCACGCCGGCGGCACACCAGATCCGGGTGCACATCGATCCGGATACGCGACGGTTGAGCGGCAGCGACAGCATCCGCTTCGACCCGCCGCGGGCGGCAACCCTGGTGCTGTCGGCGCGCTTTCGCATCGAATCGCTGAGCGCCGACAAGCGCCGCGTCGAGCCGCCGGCGCGATCCGCCCAAGGGTTTCAGAGGATAGTCCTGCCCGTTGCAAGCCGCATCGAACTTCGCTGGAGCGGCGAGCTCGCGCGTCTCGATCCAACCCTGGATCACCGCCAGACCCTGGGCTACGACCTGCCCTCGAGCGCCAGGGAGGGCACATACCTCCCCGCAGGATCCGGCTGGTATCCGACGGTAGAAGAATCGCTGGAAAGCTATACGCTAGAACTCGATCTGCCGGCGGAACAGCGCGGCCTCGTTCCAGGCCGGCTCACAGCCGAGACTCAGGCCAAAGGCCGCTATCGCGCGCGCTTCGAGTTCAGCCAGCCAGCCGAAGGCATCGCGCTCATGGCCGGGCCGTATCGCATCGAGGAGCGGCAACTGCGCACTGCGGCCGGGAGCGAGGTGCGGCTGCGCACCTATTTTCACGGCGAGATCGCCGGGCTCGCCGCGGGCTATCTCGATTCGGTGGCGGGCTATCTCGATTTGTACGAGCGCTGGATCGGCGCCTACCCTTTTTCCGAATTCAGCGTCGTATCCAGCCCCACGCCGACCGGCTTCGGCATGCCTTCCCTCACCTATCTGGGCATCGACGTGCTGCGCCTGCCCTTCATCCGCGCGACGTCGCTCGGACATGAGGTCCTGCACAACTGGTGGGGCAACGGCGTCTACCCCGATTACGCCCGCGGCAACTGGTCCGAGGGGCTGACCAATTTCATGGCCGATTACGCCTACCGCGAGCGCGACAGCGCGCAAGCAGCCCTCGCCATGCGCCTCGCCTGGCTGCGCGACTTCGCGGCCATGCCGCCGGCGGACGACGCGCCCCTTTCCCGGTTCACCTCGCGCACGCACGGCGCCTCGCAGATCGTCGGCTACAACAAAGCGGCGATGATCTTCTTCATGCTGCGCGATGTCGTCGGCGCTGCCGCCTTCGATCAGGGCGTGCGTGATTTCTGGAGCGCAAACCGCTTTCGCAGCGCCTCCTGGGAAGACCTGCGCGCTGCGTTCGAGCGCGCATCGGGACGGGATCTCGCGGCGTTCTTCGGGCAATGGCTGGAACGTCCCGGCGCGCCGCAACTGCGCATCGCCGATGCGAAGGCCGAAGCCATTGCGCAAGCGCAATCAATGGCGGGGGGCGGCTGGCGCCTCAGCGTGACGCTGGCGCAGGGAACGCCCGCCTACGCGCTTTCGGTGCCCTTGTCAGTGCGCACCGGCGCCGGAGAAATCACGCGCATCGTCGCGCTCTCGCGAGAGCGCGAAACCGTGCTGCTGGAACTGGCGGCCGAGCCGCTGCAGGTCGCGCTCGATCCCGAACTGCGCCTCATGCGCCGGCTCGCCCCAAGCGAAGCGCCGCCCATCCTGCGCGAGGCCATGCTGGCGGGCGACACAGCCCTGGTCACGGTGACGGCCATCGCATCGGTCGAGGCGGCGGCGCGCGAACTCGCCGCAGCCCTGCTCGAACGCGCCCCGGCGGAACGCAAGTCCGCGGGCATGCGGCTGGTTGCAGGATTGCACGCCGACGTCGACGCCTGGCTCGCGCGCGAAGGCATGCCCTTGCGCCCGCCGGCGCTTGCGCCCGAACGCGGCAGTGCACAGGTGTGGACTGCGCGTGCCGCCGACGGGCGCAGCGTCGTGCTGGTTTCGGCGCGGGACGCGCCTTCCCTGGCAGCACTCGCGCGGCCGCTGCCGCACTACGGTCAGCAAAGTTACCTCGTGTTCGAAGGCGCGCGCGCGATCGAGCGCGGCAGCTGGCCCGCGCAGCCTCAAGTCTGGGACATCAGTCGCCCCCCGCGCTGAAGCGGTCGCCGGGTCTAGGTCTGGCCGCGAACGCAGCGCTTGACGAATTCTGAAATCGCCGCGACGACGGCTTCGGTTTGATCTTTCTGCGGCGAATGCCCGCAGCGTTCGAGTTTAATCACCTCGACCGGACCACCCGACTGGCGCGCGATCGCGTCCAGCTGCGCCATGCTGCCGTACTGGTCCTCATGCCCCTGGATCGTGAGCAAAGGGCACGTGATCGCAGGCAGAAAGCTCTCGATATTCCAACCGCGGAACGCACTCGAGAGCCAGACGTCGTTCCAGCCGTAAAACGTCTTGTTCGAATCGCGGTGATAGCGCGCCAGCTTCTGCGGCAGATCGGTGGTTTCGAACAAGCGCTTCGCCGCGGTGATGCCCTGGATGCTCACATCCTCGACAAATACATGCGGCGCCATCAGCGCCAGGCCGCGCACTGGATGGCCCGCCCCCGCATGGATCAGCGCGATGGACGCGCCGTCGCTGTGGCCGATCAGGATGGGTTGCGCGATGTCGAGCGCGCGCAATAGCCCGGGCAGCGACTCCAGCGCCTCGCGGTGCATGAAATCCGCGCCGTGCGCCTGCTGCAGCACATCCGACTGGCCATGTCCGTAGCGTGCGTAGACCAGCGCGGGCAGCCCCGCCGCCTTCGCGATGCGCGCGGGAAAATCGCGCCACTGGCCGATCGAGCCCAGGCCTTCGTGCAGAAACACCAGGGTCGGTGCGCCGTTGGCCGCGGCGATGCGTTGATATTCGAGGCTACGGCCATCGACGGAAATGAACATGCTTGGAGCGGGCGTTGACATGGACAATTTGGCTTTCGGCGTTGCCTGCCGAGGCGTGCTTGATCAGGCGGCTTCGGTTCATATTTTTCGAGGCGCAAGCTTACCCCAAACCGCGCATCGCGGCCGATTCTCAACAAGGCCGAGACGGCCGATCCTCAACAAGGCCGAGACGGCCGACTGCCGCATTTGAACAGGCACCGGCTAGGGGTTAGACTTGCACCATGCCTGGCGCACGATGAGGGCCTCACGCAAATGTCATCAGCTGACTAGGCGCAATCCGGAGAATACGATGACCGCAATAATCATAGATGGCAAGCAGCTCGCGCAAACATTGCGCACCGACTGGAAAGTGCGCGCAGACCGATTGAACGCCCTCGCCATCGCGCCCGGGCTCGCCGTGGTCCTGGTGGGCGACAATCCAGCCTCGCAGGTGTACGTGCGCAACAAGGTCAAGGCCTGCCGCGAGATCGGCATCCGCTCCGAAGAGCACCTGCTGCCGGACGACAGCCCGCTTGAGCGCGTGCTCGAACTCATCGACCGGCTCAATGCCGATGCGGCCGTGCACGGCATCCTGGTGCAGCTGCCGCTGCCGCCCCAGCTTGCTTCGAACGCCGTAATCGAACGCATCGATCCGGCGAAAGACGTCGACGGTCTGCACGTCAGCAACCTCGGCCGGCTGCTGTCCGGCCATCCGCGTTTTGTGCCGTGCACACCGGCGGGCATCATGGAAATGCTCAAGACCACCGGGATCGACCTGCGCGGCAAAGAGGCAGTCGTCGTCGGTCGCAGCAACATCGTCGGCAAGCCGGTTTCCCTGCTGCTGATGCAGGCGGGGGCCACTGTCACGATATGCCACTCTCAGACCCGCGATCTGGCCCAGCACACCCGGCGCGCCGATATCCTCGTTTGCGCCCTGGGCAAGTCGAAGGCGATAGGCGGAGAAATGATCAAGTCTGGCGCGGCAGTCATCGATGTCGGCATCAACCGCGCGCCCGACGGGAAGCTGATCGGCGACGTCGACTATGGCGCCGCGCTGCAACGCGCCGGCTGGATCACACCGGTGCCCGGCGGCGTCGGCCCCATGACCATCGCCATGCTGCTCGGCAACACCATCCTGTCGGCGGAACACGGAGCTGCGGCGCAAGGCATCAAGCTCGACGCCTGAACCACCGGGCAAACTCCGGCGCAGGCCGGACTGGCTTACATGCGCAGGGGCCGCCAGTAGCCGGTCAGCTCCAGATAGCCCAAACCCCGCACCCTGCCGCCGCTCTTGGCCCTTACCGCGCCTTCCCAGTAAATGGTGCCTGTGCTCGCGCGCGAATCGAGTTCCTGATCGTCCATCATCGGTTCGAGTTCGAATTCGAGACCGCCCGCGCGCAGCCGCAGCGCGACCGGATACTCGGCCTGGGTGCGCGGCGAGCGCCAGCGGCGCAGCGCCTCGAAACCGACTTCGCCAGGCGCGAGCACGCGCACGCTGCCGTCGGCGGCGCGCAAACTGCCCCCCGCCCAAAGCGTGCCGCCCTGACGGTCGCGCATGCGAAACGCCATCAGCGCGCCGCCGTCGGCCAGGTTGAGTCCGACCCAGTCCCAACCGGCGGCCTCAGGCGCCAGGTACTCACTGGACCATTCGTGATCGAGCCAGGCTTGGCCGCTGACCTGGCGCCTTTCTCCTTTCACCGTGATCGATCCTGAAACCGCCAGATGCGGCTGGCTGTAGTAGTAGCTTGCCTGCGCCGGCAGCGGCCCCTTGCGGCTGAAGCCGCGCTCGCCTTGCAAGAACACCGGTTGCGTCGCCTTGAATTCAAGCGCGTACTCGAATTCCCGCGCCTTGACTCGGGCGCGATAGCCGCCGGCGGTCTGCTCTAGCGACCAGTCGTCTATCGCCACATCGGTGCGACCTTCTTTCGCTTCGGCGAGACCGAAGCCGGCGCGCGCCGCGCGCTGGTCGTGCAGCAGCTTTCCGTTCCCGGCGTCGGCCAGCGCCGCATGCGCGAACAGCAATTGTCGCGGCGCGAAGCGGCTAGGATTGTCTTCAGCCACGCGCGGCCGGTTGCGAAAGAAAGTGATCTGGATGCCGAGGTCGCGACCGCCCGCATCCTTCGCCCAGCCGGTGAGATACCACCACTCGGTGCGAAATTGCGGGTGGCTGCCGTGATCGCGCGGAAACCGCGGTTCGACGCCGGGCCTGACCTGCGCGTACGCCTGCGCATCGTCCTCCGCGGCCGCGGTGCCGCAGAGGCCGGCGCAGACCAGCGCCAGCAGCAAAGCCAACCCGCCCTGCCCCCGCCGCCTCACCAATCCTCCCGCACCGCCCGCACTACATCCACGCCCAGCGCGCGCCGGCCGCTCGTGAGCGCAGTCAGCGTGGCAAACAGCAGCAATGCGGCCGCGAGCGCAGCCAGCAGTCCCCACGGCAGGTGCAGATCCATGCTCCAGTGAAACGACTGGCGGTTAACCACGTGGATCAGCACCAGGCTGATGACCCAGCCCAGCGCCAGACCCAGCGCGAGGCCGAGGGCGCTCACCAGCGCGCCTTCGGCGGCGAGCATGGCGCCGATTTCGCGCCGCGTCATGCCGACGTGGCGCAGCATGCCGAATTCGCGGCTGCGCGCGAGCACCAGGGCACCGAAGCTGGAGGAAAGCCCGAACAGACCGATGATCACCGCCACCGCCTCCAGCGCATAGGTCACGGCAAAGGTGCGGTCGAACACATCGAGCGAGCGCGCGCGAATGCTGCCGGCCTCGCCGATCTCCAGATTCGCGCCGCCTGGCAGGCTTGCGCGTAGCATGTCCCCGATAGCTTTCGCGCCTACCCCGGGCTGCAGATACAGCGCGGCGTCGTTGGAATTGCGATCGCCGCTGAGCGCGACATACAGATCGCGCTCGATGATCACAGTGCCGTGCTGGCGCGCGTAGTCGCGCCAGATGCCGGCGACGGTGAAGCGCTGCGCCTTGCCCGCAATCGGCACTTCGACCACCTGGCCCACGGCATAACCGTAGAGATCGGCCATGGCCTCGCTCGCCCACAACGGTGGCGGCTCGCCCGCGCGCGGCAGTCGCGCCTCGCCCACCAGCGGCACGCGCCTGCCCGCATCGTTGCGGTCTATGGAGCGCGCGAACAGCGCCACGCGCGGCCTGCCCGGCGCGAGCAGCAACTGCTGGATGCGCAGGAACTCGGCCCGGCGCACCCCGGGCAGCGCCGCGATGCGCGCCTCGTCCGCGGGTGACAGATACGCCGTGTCGCCGGCGACGCCGCTGCGCAGATACAAATCTGCCGGAAGCACCTGATCCAGCCAGGCGTCGAGCGAAATGCGAAACGACGCGACCATGATCGCCATCGCCACCATGAGCGAGAAACTGGCCACGATCGCCGCCAGGCTGACCGCCGCCTGCCCGGGCGCACCCTGCAATTGCGCCAGTGCGAGCCGCGGGCCTATGCCCCCCGGCTGCGGCAGCCGTCTGAACACGCCGGTGGCCAGGCGCGGCATCAGCGCAAGCGTGCCCACCAGCATCATGCCGATGGCGATGTAACCGAACACCGGCATGCCTGCGACCGGCCCCGGCAGGGTGCAGACGGCGCCCAGCGCGATGAGAGCCATGCCCGGCCAGGCCGGTTGCAGCCGCGCGAACACGCTCTGTTCGTCCCCGGCCTTCAGCGCCTGCGCCGGCGCTGCGCGGGCCGCGTTTAGCGCCACCGCCAGGCTGCCCGCCACGGCGACGAGCACGCCGAGGATGAAGAACAGAACGCTGGCCCAGGGATCAGCCCGCAGCTCCGGGTGCAGCCCGCGGAATTGACCCGCGCCGAGGTCGGCGCCGAAGCGCGCCAGCACCAGCGCGGCGATGAGATAGCCCGCGGCGAGGCCGATCGCTGCGCCTATGGCGCCGATCAAGGCGCCTTCGGCCAGGAGCAGGCGCACCAACCCGCCCCGGGTCACGCCGAGCACGCGCAGCAGGGCGAGTTGCGCGCGCCGCCGCACCACCGACAATGCCTGCGCGGAAAATACCAGAAACCCGCCGGTGAACAAGGCCACCAGCGCGAGCACGTTCAGGTTCACCCGGTAGGAGCGCGACAGGCTGGCGTTGCGCTGCAACTCGCTCTGCGCCTGTTCGACCACCAGGCCCGGCGGCAACGCCGCCTGGACGCTCGCCTGCAAGGCGCTCAAGTCCGCTTCCGGGCGCAGGCGCAGGTCCAGCCGGTTAATGCTGCCCAGTCGATTCAGCGCAAGTTGCGCGGCGGCGATGTCCATCACCCCCAGGCGCTCGCGCCCGCCCGCCCGCAGCAGTCCGGCCACACGCAGGCTCACCTCGGCCAGTCCCACCTGGAGCGCGACACTATCGCCCTCCTTCACCCCCAGCCACTCGGCCGCCGCCGGACTCAGAAACAGCGCGTCCGAACGCAACAGATCGAGCATGTCCCGCGGCGCGGCGCCGATCAGCCCGGGTTGGACCTGGGCCGCGCGAAACACATCCAGTCCCAGCACGCGCAGGGGTTCGTGCCTGCCCGCGAGCTTCGCGCTGACTTCCAGCACGGGGCTGGCCACCGCCACCTGCGGCAGGCGCGCGACGCGGGAATAAAGTTCTTCGTCGAAGCCCGAGCGTGGTCCGCGAATTTCCAGATCCGCCTCGCCCGAGAGCGAGCGCACGGCGTGCGAGAACTCGTTCAGCGCCACCGCATTGATGAGTTGCACCGCGTAGCCCAGCGCGACGCCCAATGCGATCGCGAGCACCGACACCGCGAGCCTGCCTTTGTGCTGAACGAGCGGCGCGAGAAACAGGCTGGCGCGCGACAGCTTCAACGCGCCGGTGCCGGATTCATCCGGCCTCCCGCAATCCCCGCGCGGTGAGCACGACGATACGATCCGCCGTCGCCGCCGCCGCCTGCGAATGCGTCACCAGGATGCACGCTGCCTGCCTGGCTTTGACCTGCTCGCGCAGCAGGCCCAGCACCTGCGCCGCGCTCTCCGGATCGAGATTGCCGGTCGGCTCGTCCGCCAGCAGCAGCCGCGGCTGATGCACCAGCGCGCGCGCGATGGCGACGCGCTGCAATTCCCCGCCCGACAATTCCCGCGGCATGCTCTGCTCGCGCCCGCCCATGCCCACCGCAGAGAGCATGGCGCGCGCGCGCGCCGCGGCTTCGTTCCCGGCCACGCGGTTGAGGACCAGCGGCAGCGCCACATTCTGCTCCAGCGTCAGGTAGGGCAGTATGTGGAAAGCCTGGAACACGAAGCCCATGTTCGCGCGCCGCAGCAAGGTCAGCGCGTCGTCGTCAAGGCCGGTCAGATCGACGCCGTCGAAGCGGATGCGCCCCGTGTCGGGCACGTCAAGGCCGGCGATCAGATTGAGCAAAGTGGATTTGCCCACGCCCGACTCGCCCATGACGGCGATGTACTCGCCCGCGCCAAGGCGTAAGTCGACATTGAGCAGCACGCTGCGGCTGCGCGCGCCCTGGTAGGTCTTGCTCAGTTTGTCCAGTTCCAGCACTTTGTTCGGAATGCACCACTGCTATCGGGATTGACTGTCGGTGTCACACGCCGAGGGTAGCTTGCGCGTCGCCATGTGGCAAGTCGCCGCGCAAGCTTCGCGCAAACGGGTGTCAAACGTGCAAGCGCATTCTTGCGGCGACTCGAAAAAAAACGGACCGGGCCGGCATCCTCGTTCATCCGGCATCGGCTAAACTTCCGCATGCACGAACCATCCGCCGCCGGCTGAGCCGAGCCGAAACAACCATGTCGCTCGAATTTCCTCAGCCGGCATCGACCGGACCACGCCGGATCTGGTCCGATTTCAGCGGGCACCATGCCGTCAATGCCCTGGTTGCGGCTGTCTTCGCCACCACCGGTCCGGTGGCGATCATTTTGGCCATCGGCAGCCAGGGCAGCCTGAGCGAATCCGACATTTCCTCGTGGATGTTCGGCGGGTTCTTTCTGAACGGCCTCATCAGCCTCGCCTTCTGCTGGCTGTACCGCCAGCCCCTGGTGTTTCTCTGGAGCATTCCCGGCGCCGTGCTGATCGGGCCGGCGCTAGGCCACCTGAGTTTTGCCGAAGTCATCGGGGCTTACCATGTGACCGGAGTGCTGCTGCTAGTGCTCGGCATCTCCGGCTGGGTGCGACGCGCGATGCAGGTGGCGGTGATGCCCATCGTCATGGCCATGGTGGCCGGCGTGTTCCTGCGCTTTGCGCTCGACATGGTGTACGCGCTGCGTGACGATTTCTGGATTGCCGCACCCATGGCGCTTGCGTTCCTCGCCCTGAGCGCGCTGCCGCGCCTGGCGCGCTTCCTGCCGCCGCTGATCGCCGCCCTCGCCGTGGGCGCGATCGCAGTCGCCGTACTGAACCGATTCGAGCCGGGCCCGGGCGCGCTGTTCGGCTTCGCGCAGCCCAACCTGTACGCGCCGGCATTCTCCTGGCGCGCCATCGTGGAACTGGTTCTGCCGCTGACGATCACCGTGCTGGTGGTGCAAAACGGACAGGGCTATGCCTTGCTCACCGTTGCGGGCCACAAGCCGCCCATCGACGGTGCCACGATCGCCTGTGGCGCCGGCTCCATGCTTTGCGCTCTCGTCGGTTCGGTATCGACCTGCCTCACCGGACCGGTAAGCGCGATCATTACGGGTTCGGGCGAACGCTCGCGGCAGTACACCGCCGGGCTGATGGTCGGCGTGCTGGTCATCGGTTTCGGCGCGCTTGCGCCGACTTTCACCCATCTCATGCTCGCCACGCCCAAAGCGTTCATCGCCACGCTCGGCGGGCTGGCGATGCTGCGCGTGCTGCAGACCGCATTCATCGCGTCTTTTCGCACCACCCACACCTTCGGCGCGCTGATGACTTTCGTCGTCACCGTCGCCAACGTGCCGATCTTCAATATCGGCGCGCCCTTCTGGGGATTGATTATCGGCTTTCTGTGCTCGAAGCTGCTCGAGCCGGGCGATTTCGCCAAGCCGGGCAACAGCGCCTGATCTGTTGTGCGGCGCCGGTGCAACAGCCGGCGGCAGGCCGGTGCAGCCGTCAACGATATTCCTAGCTCCTCAAGCTATGCCGGCGGATGGAGAATGATAGTCAATTGGAGCGATTCCGGGTATTCTAGAATCGCTCCAATTGCTCCAGGACACGCGGATCAGCGTTCGACACGAAACGCAAGTCGGCGGCGGATGATCAATGGAGGCCTGGCTTAAGAGAGGAGAGCGTCCGATGGCCCCCACATCCTGGCGACCCGAGTATGAAACCGGCATTGCCGAACTGGATGCAAGCAAGCGACTACTGATCGAACGGCTCGCCGAAATCGGATCAGCCCTGGACCATGCCGACAGCCACGAATTTTGCGCGAAGATCGAGAATTTCGAGGCGCTCGCCAGGCAAACGTTTGCGCTTGAAAAACTGCATATGCGGAATGCGCTTTACCCCTCGGCCGCGAAACACCTGGAAGCGCACGACTATTGGTCTGCGGAGGTCAGGCAGCAGATAGACGACTTGCGCACCGGGCGAACGATCCCGGCTGCGGCATTCGGCGTTATTGCACGGTGGTTAGATCACCACATCGCGCACCTGGATGCCGATTTTGCCGACGCAGTGAACGCGCAGCATGGCGATGGCGATGGCGAAGACGCGGACATGCCGTATTCCCAGTCTGATGCGGAAGAAAATTTCAACGCGCCTGCCGCGAGAAGACTGGGCGACTTTCCTGTGATCGAATGGACAAAAAAGCTTGCGGTCGGAATCGAGGAGATGGATACCGACCACAGGATCATGATCGCCTTATACGGCAATATCGTGGCGGCGGAAAAGGCCGGGGACGCGGACACGATCGCCCGATTGCTGCGAGAACTGTACATTCACACCGAGGTCCATTTCGGTCGCGAAAACGTTCTGATGGAACGGCACGCCTACCCCTTGCGAGGCCCCCACCAGGCAGAGCACCGCAGGCTGCTGGAGGAACTCGCCTGCGAAATAGAAGACTGGAGAGACGGCGATATATCGCCGTTGTCGCTGGCCACGTTCATGCACAGCTGGCTGCTCAATCATATCGTCACCAACGATATTCCCATGGCAAACAGCGTGCGCGCGAAATAGCGCAGCGCTTTGCCGCGCCCGCTGCTGCGGGTACTGCCGTTTCAGCCCGCCGGCACCACTGCCGTCGCCTCGAGTTCGATCTTGCCCGGGCTGTCGAGCAGGTCCGAGACGAAAATCATGCTCATGCACGGGTAGTGCCGCCCCATGAGGCGCTTCCAGACCGCGCCCAGCTGCGGCCGCGCCGCTAGATACGCCGGTTTGTCGCAGCAGAACGCGGTGATGCGGCAGATGTGCTCGGGGCGGCCGCCGGCCTCGGCCAGCACGGCCAGTATGTTTTGCAGCGCCTGGTCGAACTGGGGCGCGATTTCGGTGGAATGGAATTTCTGCTGCGCGTCCCAGCCCACCTGCCCCGCGATGAACACGATGCGCCCGGGCGCCACCGCTATGCCGTTGGCATAGCCGAGGGGAGGCGCCCAGCCTTCCGGTAACAATACCTGCATGCCTTCCGTTCCCCGAATCTACGCGTTACTTGTTTCCACGTTCCTTACTTACGCGTTGCTTGCTTGCGCGTTGCTTGCACCCTGCCCGGGCGTCGCCGATCAATCCGCCAGCACCGGCGGATCCTGGTCGCTGTGCCAGTTGGCATCCGGCTTCGGCGTACGCGCCAGCCACTCTTCAATCAGATGCACGTGCTCTTCCTCTTCTTCCCGCATTTCCAGCGCGCCGGCCTTTACGCCTTTGTCCTTGGCGACCTTGACCAGATTGGCGAAAAAGTCGCGCGCGCGCTTTTCATTGATCAAGGCGATTTGCAGCGCATGGTAAGGCTGCATCAGGTAATGCAGTTCGGTCGGGTCGGCCGTCTCCGGCCCCTCCACGCCTTCCCAGCGATAACCGGCCGCAGATACCGGCGACTGCTTCCATCCCATCTGCTCCAGGATCTGGTCGGCGTGACGCTGCTCGATGCGCGAGAGCTTGCGAAACAGTTCCGCCACTTCGAGGTTGTTGTGCGCTTCCATCGCATCCGCGAATTCGGCGTAGCGTTCCGCCGCCTCCGTCTCCATGGCATAAGCGTGCACCATGAACTCGGCCGTGCTGGCGATCGGCGCCGCCTTGCCCTTGGCTTTGGCCGTCGCCCGCTGCGGCGCCTTCACCGCTTTCTTGGCGACGGTGCGCTTCGCCGGCTTCTTCGCTGCGACAACGCGCTTCGCCGGCTTCTTCGCTGCGACGACGCTCTTGGCTTTCTTGGTGCGAACTTTGGAGACCGGTTTGCTGCTCTTCTTCACCGGTTTCTTCGCGCTTTTCTTCGTGCTCTTCGTGCTCATATTGCGAACTCCGCTTCGAGGTCAGTTGGACGATGTTTACCCTTGCCGATAGGCGGTGCGTACGGCTTGCGGTCTCCCTTGTACAGCACCCCGATGTTCATGCCGTCGTCTGTCATCAGGCGCCGGGCCGCGAGCGCCGCGTCGTCGGTCGCCGGCACGGCTGACGGTCGCACCATGTTCTTCCACTCGCGCTGCTCGGGGCGGAAGGTGATGCAGGGGCTGAGTATCTCGATAAAGGAGAACCCGGGTGCCTTGATCGCCTGGGCGATGAGCTCGGCGGTGCCGTTCGGGTCGCCCGCGAATCCACGCGCGACGAAGTTGGCCCCCGCAGCGAGTGCCACCACCAGCGGGTTGAATTCGCGCAGGCCGGTCCCCTCGGGCGAAAGCTTGGATTCCCAGTCCGGCTCGGTCGTCGGCGAAGGCTGGCCCTTGGTCATGCCGTAGACATGGTTGTCCATGACGATGTAGGTCAGGTCCACGTTGCGCCGGCAGGCGTGCAGGAAGTGGTTGCCGCCGATGGAGTAGCCGTCGCCGTCCCCGCTCGCCACCACCACGGTGAGGTCGGGGCGCGCGAGCTTCAGCCCGGCAGCCGCCGCGAGCGAACGCCCGTGCACGCCGTGAAAGCCGTAGCAATTGGTGTAGGCGGGAATGCGCGAGGAACAGCCGATGCCCGACACCACGGCGACCTTCTCCGGCTGCAGTTGCAGCAGCGCGAACGCCTTGGTGAAGGACGAGAGCACGGAGTAATCGCCGCACCCGGGGCACCAGATCGGCTTGTAGTCGGACTTGTAGGCCGCGGCCGTGAGCGGCGCGGCAATGGCAGAGGAAGTCATGAACGGCTCCATTGGGTGATTTGCTGGTGGATTTCATCGGGGCGCATCGGCAGCGGGCCGGGATGGCAGAAGCTCCTCACCTTCCCCGGCATATCGTATTCCCCGCGCAGGTAGCGATAGAGCTGGCCGGTATGGTTCTGCTCGACGACCAGCACGTTCTTCGCGCCGGCAAGCGCCTTGGCCATGTGCTCAGGCCGCGCGGGGCTGAGCAGGCGCAGCGATACCAGGCGCGTCTTGATGCCTTCGGCCTGGGCGCGCACCACCGCCTCGCGCGCAGCACCCGTGGACGAACCGAAGGTGACGACGGCGAAGTCCCCGTCGCCTTCGATGTCGGCCCAGCGTTTGCCGTAGTCGTATTGCGCGAGCTTCTTCGCACGCTTGTCGAGCTGCTTGATGTGATCGTCGGCCTGGCTGGAGGGCAGGCCGCGCTCGTTGTGCTCCAGGCCGTCCGCCGTGTACGCGCAGCCCGGAGTGCCGGGAACCGCCATCGGCGAGACGCCGGACGGGGTGATGGCGTAGCGCCGGTACGGCTCGGCACCGGCCTTTGCCGTGACGCGCTTGCCCACCTTGCCGAGGTCTTCCGGCGGATCGATCACTGCGCCCGTCTGGCCAAAATATTGGTCTGACAGCACGATCGCCGGCGACTGCAGTTCTTCGGCGAGCAAAGTCGCCCACTGCGTCGCAGTGACGCAGTCGCCGATCGAGTTGGGCGCGACCACCAGGCGCGGTGCGTCGCCGTGCAGGCCCAGCACCGCGATGTTGACGTCGCTCTGTTCGCTTTTTGCAGGGATACCAGTCGAGGGGCCACCGCGCATCACGTCGATTACGACGATGGGTATTTCGGCGGCGACGGCAAGGCCGATCGCCTCGGTCATCAGCGACAGGCCGGGACCCGCTGTCGCCGTCACCGAGGGCACGCCGCCATAGGACGCACCTATGATCATATTGACCGACGCGAGTTCGTCTTCGGCCTGCACCAGCGTGCCGCCCACCTTGGGCAGCGACGGAGCAAGCCATTCCAGCACTTCGGTCGCCGGCGTGATCGGGTAGGCGGCGCAAAAGCGCACACCGCCGCGGACCGCACCGAGGCCCGCAGCCTGATTGCCGGTGATGAGCCAGCGCTTGTCGGGGGCGGTCGCAGACTTGGACTTGACCTGTGCGGCCAGGCGCCCCACCTGCGGCATGCCCTCGGCTGCAGCATAGCCGGCCTCGGCCGCTGCGAGGTTCGCAGCCATCTTTTCTCCGCCGCCTTTCTTGAGCGACTTTTGCAGCACTGCCTTGACCGACTCCATCGGCAGTCCCGCCATGCCAGCGGCGAGACCCAGCGCGACCATATTGGCCCAACTGCCCGGAATGGACTTGACCAGATGCTTGAACGGTACCGCGCCGCGGCGCGTGCCGCGCTTCACGAAAATCTCCGGCGGCTCGCCCTGCTCGGGGTCGCCGATCATGACGCCGCTCGCATCCATCGGGATCTCGGCGGCGAAGCGGTGAATGTTCAGCCAGTCGGCGGCGATGAGTATGTCGAACTTGTCGCCGAGGCAATCGACCGGAGTGTGCGCAAGGCGTAGCAGCGCCCCCGCTTCTCCGCCACGGATCTGCGGTCCGCTGGTGCGGACCATGAGCCCGTACCAACCGGCCTGTGCCGCCACTTCGAGCAACAGGCTGCCCGCGGTCATGACACCCGCGCCGCCGCTGCCCGTTATTGCAATTGAAATACTGTCCTTCGCTGCTTCCTTTGCCTTTGACATATCTTAACAATCTCCGTGTTGCCGGGCATTTTGCGCGGAATAGGGCATCCTGCCTGAGCGATCAAAAGTTCGCGCTTGACTTTCAAATACGCATTCTAGTACCATAATACGCAAATTAGCGCAAAAAAGTCAACTCGAACCCTATTTTACCGCTTGAATACCGGTCAGAATCGTTATTTGATAAAAATTCGCGAAAAATAAATTGGAGGAGCAAGCCATGAGTACCGAAGCACACTGCTGGATGATGAGCGCGCCCAACACGGCGCTGACCCGATCGAGCTTCAATCCCTTCCCGCCGCAGGCGGGCGAAGTCGTGGTCGAAGTCGCAGGTTGCGGCGTCTGCCATACGGACCTCGGCTATTTCTACGACGGCGTGCGCACCAACCATGCGCTGCCGCTGACGCTGGGGCACGAGATCAGCGGGCGCGTGGTTGCCACCGGCAGCGGCACGGACAGCTGGATGGGCAAGGCGGTGATCATCCCCGCCGTTATTCCCTGCGGCGAGTGCGACCTGTGCAAGCGCGGACGCGGCGCGATCTGCCGCAGCCAGAAGATGCCCGGCAACGACATTCAGGGCGGATTCGCAAGCCATATTGCGGTCCCGGCACTTGGCCTGTGCACGGTGGATGAAACGCGCCTCGCCGCCGCCGGCCTCACGCTGGCAGAGGTGTCGGTGGTCGCCGACGCAGTGACCACGCCCTACCAGGCGGTGCACCGCGCGGGCGTGACGCCGGGCAGCCTTGCCGTGGTCATCGGCGTCGGCGGCGTGGGCGGCTACTGCGTGCAGATGGCCGCCGCCTTCGGCGCCAAAGTGGTCGCCATCGACGTTGACCCGGGCAAGCTCGCGGCCATCGGGCAGTACGGCGCGGCGCTTACGCTCAATTCGAAGGAAATGGACGGCAAGGCGCTGAAGGGCGCCATTTCCAAATTCGCCAAGGACAACGGCCTGCGCTCCACCGAGTGGTTCATTTTCGAATGCTCCGGCAGCGCGCCCGGGCAGCTGACCGCGTACGGCCTGCTCGTGCACGGCGCCACGCTGTGCGTGGTCGGATTCACCATGGACAAAGTCGAGGTCCGGCTGTCCAACCTCATGGCCTTCGATGCGCGCGCTCTGGGCAACTGGGGCTGCACCCCGGACCACTATCCGGCCGCGCTGGAACTGGTGCTCGCGGGCAAGGTGAAAGTGAAGCCCTTCGTCGAAACGCATCCGCTGGCCGACATCAACCGCGTATTCGAGGGAACCCACCACCGCGAAATCAAGCGCCGCGCCGTGCTGGTTCCGTAACGCCGGGCGCGCAGCGCAGACTCCATTCCGCAACGACTTCCAAAGGAGATTCGATCATGGCAGCAACCAGGGAATTCAAGAACCACGAACTCGACGAGGATTTTTCGCGCCCCGGCGTGCGCTACGAGAAGCGCCCGGCGCAAACCCCTGACGGCAAGGCCGTGGACGGCCTGTACAACGTCTGGATCACCCTGGACAACCCGTCGCAGTTCAACTCCTACACCACCGACATGGTGAAGGGCGTGATCCTCGGCTTTCGCGCGGCGTCCAACGCGCGCGACGTCAACTGCGTCGTGCTCACCGGCGCCGGCGACAAG